>JAYUSS010000128.1:0-3557 GCA_043755535.1 Candidatus Peregrinibacteria bacterium
GTGATGTTAAGAATAAGACACTATCGATTTTAAGCAGCAGCTAGCGCTGAAATCATAGTGTCAAAAAAAGTCATAGGAAATAGACGACTACCAAATATCATTCTTTTACATCAGTACACATGACCACCAGATGGAACCTCCTTTTCTGGCCCTATCAACACCACTTCCCCATTCTCATCCGGAACCCCCAGCGTCAATACTTCCGACATGAACGGCCCAATCTGCCGTGGTTCAAAGTTTGTAACACACAACACCTGCCGCCCGATCAGATCTTCCTTTTTATAATGCACGGTAATCTGCGCAGATGATTTCTTGATGCCGATCGTCGGACCGAAGTCAATCGTCAGTTTGTAAGCGGGCTTACGCGCTTCGGGAAAATCTTCAGCAGTGAGGATGCGGCCGACGTGAATCTCTAATTTCTGAAAGTCGTCAATGGTAGCCATAACTGAATGATATGGATGAATTTTTGACCTGTCGATCCCTCGTCTTCGCTCGGGATGACACGTATACTGTCTTCTGATTTCTGCCTTCTGCCAACTCTCATGACCTATCGTCCACCTCTCAAAGATCTGACCGGTGCAATCCCCGCCTCCGTCAAACGCGTCCTCGAATCCGCAAAACTCGGAGAGCGACAATGGATCGGACCCGATCAGGCGACGAAACTGTCTGCGGATGAGCAGAAAGCCTACGAAGCGGCGCACGCGATTATGGCGCATTTGTGCGTTCGTGCACCATTCGCACATAGTTCGGGACATCCGGGAGGCCCGCTTTCCTCTTTCACTTTCGCCTATTTCCTCAGCAAGCGCCGCGATCCGCACGTCGATCAACCGCTCAGAATCAGTGCCGGGCATCTCAGCCTTCTTTCTTATGGTCTCCAGTGGATGTTCGGCAGACAGGGCGAGGATGAGCGATTGCAGAACCCTCACAAGATTATCGAGAACTTTCGCATTCCTGCAGGACTTCCCGGTCACGTTGAAGCGGGAATTGGAGATATCCCATTTGGAACAGGACCGCTGGGGAAAGGAACAAGCCATGGAGTAGGTACCGCATTCGGTCTGAAATATCAGAAACAAGCAGGCATGGTCGATGTACTGCTCGCAGATGGAGATTCACAGGAGGGACAGGTGATGGAAGCATTCCGCGTCGCATCGCATCTGCAACTCGATAACCTCGTTGTTCATGGGGACTGGAACGATATCCAGTTGTCCGACATCCCCAGCAGAACAGTCGCAACCGACATGGCATCTATCGCGCATGCAGCAGGGTGGAATGTCATCGAAGTGCAGGATGGCAACGATCCCGCACAGGTAAAAGCTGCGCAGGTTCTTGCAGACTCATGGAAGGGAAACGAACACCCGACGTTCATCTGCTACTACACGACCATGGGCAAAGGCGTGTCGTTTATGGAAGAAGGATCAAATACGGGAACCAAGAACTACCACGGTTCGCCGCTGAGTAAAGAAGAGCATGACAAGGCGCTGACAGAATTGCCGGATTTTGATGCAACGATCAAAACCTATGAACCGTTCAGAACGGCAGAACAGAAGAGATATGCATCCGGAAAGCCGACGCAAACCGATGTCCCGCTCGATTGGTATTTGCCCAAAGATTTCAAGCGCACAACCTTCACCGATAAGGCTGCCGCGCGCAAAGAATTCGGGGCAACGTACATCAAAGAACTGATGAAGCATGATAAACGGATCATGGTGTTGCATGCCGACCTCGCCGCTTCCGGTGGGTTTGATAAGGTGCAGAAAGAGTTTCCTGATCGCGTGATCAATGTAGGGGTCGCCGAAGCAAACATGGCGATGATGGCGGCGGGCATGCGCCAAACGGGGCTCCTACCGATCACTTACACCTTTGCTGCATTCGCAACCAACGAAGCCCGCGCTAACGCACGTCTCATTGATATTAACTGCAGCCACACACGCTGCGGTGTCATTCACGACGGAACGCACGCGGGATTAAGCGTGGGTGAAGACGGTGAAACACATCAGGAGCAGAACTATTTGAACATTCCCTTCCGGTTTTCACGCGTATGGATGCCGGGTGACGCGAACCAGAGTGGCGCCATGGCCGAGAAAGCCTTGGAAATTATCAGCGAAGGCCACGAAAGCGTGTTCGTGTTTTCGCCACGCAGCGATCATCCGCAGATTAAAACCCCTGCAGGAGAAGTTCTGTATGGTGCCGACTACGTCTACGACGGCAAAATTGATTTGGTGCGTGGAAAAGGAAATATGGAAGATCAGGTCACGATTCTCGCAACCGGTAGCTGCATTCACGCAGCAATCGACGCAGCGGATCAGCTGAAAAACGTGCGCGTGCTGAACGTTTCCTCTATTCGGCCAATCGATGCTGCAGCGGTGATTCAAGCCGCACTGGAAACACTCCATTTGATCGTCGTCGAAGATCACAACACCGAAGGCGGCCTTGCAACGCAAATCGCCGACATCATCGCCGACTTCCAACTCCCCTGCTCTCTTCGCAGACTCGGACTCAATCATTACTTCCCATCCGGCAAAGCAGAAGATCTGATGTTCTTTGCAGGACTCGATACCGACAGCATCATCGATGCCGTACAGGATGAACTTAAAACCGAAGTAACCGGCGGTGAAGATTCCTTCGTCTCGTCGCTCTATATGCTGATGCAACACTTGGGAACCAGCAGGTTTCGCGATTCAGCAGAACCGTTTGTCCAAAAAGTGATCGAAGAGAAAGAGTATTTGGAGATGCTTCGAAGCTTTTGGCATAAGCGGACTGTTCCGCAGTCCAAACTCCCCAGCAATAAAGATTTGAGAAGGAGACTTGGAGAAGCGACGAATGAGTTGGCGGAGGGGCTGATGTAATCAAAGAGCATCAATCAATCGTCTCCCCGATAAGCTTTGCAAAATTTAATCCTGTCAGCGCTTCAAATGGAATGCGGTACTTTTCGCGGACTTCATTGACCACATCATCCACCAAAATGGGCGGTGTACCACCTCCCTCAGGGTCATAACCCTTCTTTTTTAACCATTCGCGGACAAATTGCTTGCTATATTGAATCGGCTGCAGACCATCGGGTACCTCTCCCGGCGACCAAATACGTGAACTATCTCCGGTGTGATACTCATCTCCAAAAAACATCTCTTTCTCAGCATCAAATTTGTCGGCAGTTGGAGCACGTTTGCAGAACAATTCAAATTTTCCGTCTCCCAAGCGGAAACCAGCTCTCGCAAATTCTTCAATTCCTAACCTGAAAAATTCGAGAGATTTCTCTTTTCCATAATCTGCCATTTCGACTGCCATCGTGGGATAATCCCTGCGAAGAATATCCACGACTCCAGAAAATGTAGTAGCTTCATCATTCTCGGTTTTCTGTGTCGGCGTCAATTTCGGTCCAACGTGCGAGGGAAACTCCTGATATCTCTTAAGACCAGGTGGCAATTGCACACCACAAACTTTGCCAGTCGCTAGGTACGGCTTTAATGTCCCCGCCCCGGTCCAAATCCCTGCGCTTTAGCGCAGCCACTTTCAGTTGATCCATTTTTCTCTAAAACATAGAATGGACAACTATGTCA
>JAYUSS010000129.1:0-10928 GCA_043755535.1 Candidatus Peregrinibacteria bacterium
AAATGTGCCAGTCCAACCTCTATGGACTACACCGAAGATTGAGCCTATTCCTTGCCAAAAACTATGAATCCAACTTGTGACTTTTTGGGAATGTCACGAACTGGAACAGTTACCGGAGTCGAGAAGGATGCTTCTCTTAACCGCGCAGGCTTTTTTAATGGATGAGCCAATCACGCATGAAATGATCACAATGGACGATGCAGATTTAATGGAGGAATTGCAGCTACGCTTTCAATCTCATTTAGAGAGGTACTACGAAGCATCTGGCATAAAGCAGAAGGTGGTTAACCTTTACAGCCAGCGTACGAAGCACCCTGCGAAAGAGCCGTTGGATGAAGGGATATGCAATATTATCGCAGAAAATTCGCAGGATGACGGAACATGGGCATTGGAACTGCCCGCATTTCACAAAGAGTTTCAGAAAAAAGGGTATAACTGCACACTTGGCAGTGCCTTGTTGCAAACTGCCTTAGAAGACGCGGGTATGACCGATGCACGCACTGTCTTGAGGGCGGGGCATTACGTCGTCATGCGGGAATTAGACGATGGCTCCATTAAAATCCTTGATGCGACATCTGTCAGCACGGTCGATAAGGATACTCCGGAAGAAAGGCTGGTCGGCTATGCTCGCACATTTCCTGCAGACAAGGTCACTAACCGCACCAAGATTGCGGAACCGGGTAATCGCTCCGGAACCGCATTTACACTGTGCGCAGATACCCCCGATGCCATTGGCGGTTTTACAGAAAGGAATGCCGCACAGTATGAGCAGCATTTCTATGCCAACCCTCCGTCTATCAAGATCAATATCGCAATCGCGCTGGAGAACCTTTCCGAGATCAAAGACGATGCACGGAAAGCGAATCAGAACGAACAGCATAACTTCCTTGCAATCGATGCGTACCGGCAGGCCGTAGCCGAGTACATACTGAGCACCAATGCCATACCGTTGCATAAAAATGACCTGCGTACGATTGAGCGAGAAAATTTTCAGCCTTTCAATGAACTTGTTGATGCTGCAAATCGTGCGTTCGAAGGAAGCGCACCCGCTCCCAATCCTTATGATTTTCTTCAAAGTTCCTTATTGAAACAGCATCCGGGTAGCGGCGCTCCACCGGACCCCCGAAACTTTGTCGGTTCCTCGGAAAAGTACCAGGAAGCAAAAATGATTTGTGATCGTTTTCCTCAGCTGTATACATTGGATTTTGCCACACTTAAAAAACAATTTGGTCTGTTTAACGGATACGACCACCTTCATCCCAGAACAGCGTGAAGTGCGTGCCTGAGGTGAACGACCGCAGTGCGGCAGTGACGTTTACGGCGGCGACGCAGTAAAGGACTGTGGGGTATTCAGTTCTTTTGATGAGCAGAACGTCAGCGTGACGTAGATATGGAATCAAAACGATGGATAGGCATGAAGATGCAAATTCTTCTTTTATATGCCTATCTTCCATTAAGCATGCTGCATCTTTTACGATAAAAGCCGGAGGTATCCATTGTCTCTCTTTCTATAAAAGAGTACAATTGTACTATATTTGACTCCATCTTATTCGTATGGCTACCGGACGTATCCAGCAACGTATCAACCCTTCCTTGCAGCGCGCGGCAGAATCTATTTTAGAAGCCCAGGGCATCAAGCCTTCCCAGGCGATTATTCTGTTTTATACCGAAGTAAAGCGCATGGGGGGTCTCCCGTTTAAACCGTCGCCGGTGCAGCCGTCGGAGATACCGAACGCGCGTTTGCGGAAAGAGCTGCAGGATGCAGCAAAGGGGAAAGGGGTTCGAAGGTATAAGAATGAAAAAGACTTATTCGATTCGTTACATCAATTGTGATCGTCAGAATATCGCACACGACCAAGCAGTTCCGACGTCACTATGCCAAGATCAGGCGATCGGGGAGGGATATTACCAAGCTGGATGCCATTATGAAGTTGCTTGTACGCGGTGAGATTATTCCGCTAAAACACAAAGATCATGCGCTGCGTGGTGAGATGCAGCATCTTCGGGATTGTCATATCGAAGGAGACTGGCTTTTACTGTACGCACTTGGTATCGATGCCGATGGCAACGAAACCGTGACATTCCATGCGACGGATACCCATGAGAATTTGTTTGGGTAAAATGGAGCCACCCACCGGGATTGAACCGGTGACCTGCACATTACCATTGTGCTGCTCTACCACTGAGCTAGGGCGGCTTATTGATCGAAATGATCGAGTGCTCTACCACTGCCTGTCTCGGCGTAGCTCCCGGAGGAGCGAAGACGGAAGCTAGGGCAGCTTGGGGCGCCATCCTAACGGGTTTCTTCGCCATTTCCAATCGTTTCATGCCATGGCTGGGTATCTGCGCCTTTATATGCGTGCAGGGCGTTTTGGAGGGTATGCAGGCCAAGCAGAGCACATTTGATGCGCCTGGTGCCTACCGGAATGCCGAGCATTGCCTGGATCTTTGCGGCATCAAAACTGGAGAGTTCGGCAATGCTTTTACCGGTAAGCGTATCGGACAGGATCGACATGCCGGCCTGGCTGATCGCACAGCCGTCGCCGGTCCAGCCGATATCCGTTATCCGTTCCCCGTCGATTATGAGGCTTAAGGTGATCGTGTCTCCGCAACTCGGGTTGCTCTCTGTGTGCGTTGCCGATGCATCAGTTAGCTGCCCGCTGTGGTGCGGATGCTTGGAGTGATCGAGGATGTTGTCGGCGTAGAGGTCCATGACGGGAGGATGCAGAGGATGCAGAGGACTCAGAAGACTCAGAGGACTCAGAGGATCCAGAGGACTCAGAGGAACTTTTTTTGAATTTCTTTGATCGCGGCGGCGCACGATCGAATATCTTCTTCTGTTGTATACAGCCCGAAGGACATTCTCGTGGACGCATTTACACCGAGTCGCTCATGCAGTGGCTCGGCGCAGTGGTGTCCTGCGCGTAAAGCAAAACCTTGCTGCCCCAGTAAATCGGTGAGGTCATGCGGGTGGACGCCGTCGATGGTGAAGGAGAGGCAGCCGGAGAACGAGTATTGAGTATTGAGTATTGAGTATTGAGTATGACGGAGAAGAGGGAGGATGCGGAGGCCGAGAGTAGTTGATAATGCTTCCACTGCGACATACATTAGATTTTGATCGTGTTGCTGGCGATCCTCCCAATTAAACTGTTTCTGCCATTCAATGGCGGCGGCTAGGCCGAGTGTTTCGGTGATGGGGGGCGTGCCTGCTTCGAATAGATGTGGGGCATCAGCTGGTGTGAATGATGCACGACTCACAGCATGCACCATGCCTCCACCGCCCAAGAAGGGCTTCATCTCTTTCTGCATTTCCCGGGATGCATAGAGCACGCCGATCCCTGTCGGTCCGTAGATCTTGTGTCCGGAAAAAGTGAGGAAGTCACAACCGAGTGCGCTCACGTCGACGGGGGAATGAGCAATGAGTTGTGCCGCATCGACCAGAACTTTCGCGTCGTGTGCATGCGCCATCTCGATGATTCTCTGCAGATCGGGTCGGGTGCCAAGCACATTGCTCTGCCCCGTTATGGCGACAAGCTTGACAGGTCCGCTTTGGAGGTACGTCTCCAGTTGTTCTAAGCGCAACTTTCCGGATTCATCCATATCAATCCATTCCACTGTAATTCCTTTATCCTGCTGTAACTGTAGCCACGGGACGATGTTGCTGTGATGTTCGAGGATGGACAGCACCACCGTATCGCCCGGTTGCAGTTTGTGAAGCGCCCAGGCATTGGCAGCCAGGTTAATCGCTTCGGTGCAGTTTTTGGTAAAGATAATTTCATCCGCATGTGCAGCGCCGACAAAATGTGCAACCGCCGCTCGGGCAGCTTCGTAAGCGTCGGTTGCTACCTCTGTTTCCCGGTGCTGGCCGCGGTGGACGTTGCCCATAGGCTGCTTCATTGCATTACACATCGCATCAATCACCGCTTGCGGCTTTTGCGTCGTCGCAGCACTGTCGAGATACGTAGAAGGTATTGCGCTTTGCAGATATGGGAATTGCCTACGAATTGCGGTGATATCAAGCATGAGAGGGACAGTATAGCTTACGAGTATTAAGTATTAGGTATTAGGTATTAGGTATGACTATTTTAGGGCAGTATACTCAATACCCAATACTCAATACCCAATACTCGTCCGAAATACCCTATACTCCTCTCATGTCTGACCGCACCTACAACACCCTTCGCATTCTCTTCTTCAGCCTTCTTGTCGTATGGGGGCTCTATACGCTGATCGCGTATTTGGCCGTTCCGGTGCATCAGTCGGTGTTACTCTCTGATGCAGGGCGCCAGGCGGTTGCAGGCGCATGTTCCGGGGCATCGATTCTCTGTGCCGGTTGGAATGCACTCTTTCCTTTTATAGGACAGACCTTTACATGGGCATCACCTTTCCTGTGGTACGCCATCATCAGTCTTCTCTTTTTCGGGGCAATGCTTGTGCGGGTGTTCATGCGCGACGGGGAATGGAAGGCGCGTTTCACCCTGCGGCCTGTATGGCTGATTGTGTTATTTCTCGCAGCCGTGTGGCTGCACTTTACGGTGATTGCGCAAAGCAGTAACGGAGACATGCCGTACTCCCGTATGTATGAGCCGACGTCGCAGGTGTACCCGGGCGCGGACCCCGAGCAGATGAAGGTATTGCAGGATAGCTTCTACAATTTGAAGGAAAGAGGATGTTTAGAGCTTTTCAGTACGTCTCCGAATGGCGCGGAAGTCTATGACATGAAAGGTCTGTGTATGCAGGGAGCGTTCTTCACGAATGTCCTGCCGCATGCATTGGTTGTCATCGTATTCCTGTTTGAGCTCCTTGTGCTGGGAAGATTCTTACTGCGTTTACTGGGACTCAAGCAACAGTCACCTTTATTGGAAGTGCTCTTTAGCGCGGGTGTCGGCGCCTGTGGGTTCATGTTTATTCTGTGGGTGGTTGCGGTGATTGCGGGGGCCATAGAGCAGCCGATCTATAGCACCGCATTCGGGTGGGGACTCTTCCTTCTTGTGCCAGGTCTACTCTACCGCGATGCGCTCTACTGGGTACGCAGTGCTTGGGACAGGCAGTGGCAGATCGACGAGAAGCCGTATGGTGCCATGATCATTGTGGGCTGGGTGTTGATCAGCTTACTTGCGCTGAACTTCCTGAACGTCGTGCGCCCGTTCCCGATCGGGTGGGATGACCTGGGCCGCTACCTGAATATGCCGCGGCTCTTGGTGAGTTACGGGTTTTTCATCCCACAGCTTGCGTCGTATCAGTGGGAATACATGACGTCGCTGGGGTTCCTGCTGTTTGGCTATGACAGCATTTTTGCCGCAACAGCTTCGATGATGATCAACTGGAGTGCGGGAGTGCTAGCAATTCTGACGGTGTACGTGTTCACGCGGTACTTTTTGGGCCCGAAGCACGGCACCCTCGCGGCACTTCTGTACTATGCACTCCCCGTTGTCGGCCACTTCTCGTTTGCGGATATGAAGGTGGATAACGCGGTATTCGCGATCGGTACGCTATCGATACTTGCTTTGTTTGTGGCACTTTTTCCATCCGCAAAGCAAGAGGAAGTCGAAGGAGAAGAGCGGGTCATCGACTATCGCTGGTTGATTGTTGCAGGGGTCCTTGCAGGCTTTGCGTTCTCGCTTAAGCCAACAGCTATCATGACATTCCTTGCGATGGGTACGGTGCTCTTTGGCATCAGTGTGCACTGGGCTGCATTTTTGGGAACGGTCTCGCTTTCGTGGGCGCTCTATACGCTCGAAGGTCGATTCAATGTGAGCGAGATCGCGCGTCGTGTCTACGGTGATCCTTCTGCAATCAGTAAACCGATCGTGCTTGGCGCTTTGTTGGCACTTGGTGTCGGGCTCACGGGGTACAGCGCGTTCTTGCAGCCTGAGCGCTTCCGCCGTACGTCGATTCGCGCCGGCATTATAATTGCAACGTTCTTTGTCACAATCGCACCGTGGTTGCTCTTTAATAACCTCTCCTTCGGGAACGTGATTCCTCGTTTGGTGATGACTGCGCCCAATCGCATCACACCCTCGTTGGTACTGGGAAAGGACGAGCAGCCCGTCGATTTCGGCCAGCCTATCCACAGGCTTCCCGCTGAATTGCAGGTCGATACTTCCAAGTGCATCGGCACGTCCAAGACCGAGGAACTCGACCGCTATTGGGGCTACGGGTCCGGTTGGTCGCATTACTTCACGCTGCCGTGGCGATTGGTCATGAACATCGACAGTGCCGGCTACTACGTCACGACATACCCCGCACTGCTGCTGTTCCCCCTCCTCCTTTTGCTCCCGCACTTCTGGACAAAGAAAGGCAGGTGGCTTCGGTGGATGGCATTGGCCACGCTCTTTATGCTGGTGCAGTGGGTGTTCTTCGCAAACGGGATTCCCTGGTACGGGCTCGGTATGTTTATAGGGTTTGTGGTTGCACTCGAAGCGATGGTCGCCAGAGCGCCGGATATCCCGAGTCTCTGTGCGATGTGGGTACTGATTATACTGTCACTCTTTACAGCGTTTAGTCAGCGCTTCTGGCAGTTTGATCAGCAGAAGAATTTGTTTGAATATCCGCTGGGCAAAGTATCCGCCGAAGCGATGCGCGAGCGGACGATTCCGTACTACGATGATATCCGTGAGTCGATTGAGCAGCGGCGTATGCAGATGCCCGACCGTCCGTATGTCTACCGCATGGGGACTTTCATTCCATACTTCATCCCCAAAAACCTCGAGGTGTTGCCGCTTGCCGACCATCAGTTGGATGTATTCAAATGTCTAAACCAAGAGAAAGACGCCGAGCTGACACTGAAGAGGCTCCAGGCACTCGGGTTCAACGCGATGATTTTTGATACGAATACGGCAACCATCGAGCGTGATACCAAGGGGAGCTTGCACCAGAAGGTCGACGCATTCGTGAAATTCGTGAACACACCGGGGCTGGGGCTGAATGTTCCCATCTTCGACCTAAATGCGGGTATTGCGTACATCTTGCTACCCTGAACAACCTCCCCCTAACCCCCAACCCCCTTTCCCCCGACGGGGCAAGGGGGCTTTTCTTCTACTAAATGCATTGGCGTCCCCCTCCCCGTCGGGGGAGGGGCTAGGGGTGGGGGAGGTAAATGCAGAGAGAATTCGCTATGCTCATCGTATGATCATTGCAGTCATCCCCGCTTACAACGAAGGCACGCGCATTGCCGCGGTCGTCAAAGGAGCCTTGCACAAAGTGGATATGGTTATCGTGGTTGATGACGGCTCGACCGATAATACGGCAGAGCAAGCGAGAGCCGCAGGTGCCACTGTCGTTACTCATCCCGATAACTGCGGTGCAGGGGCGGCGACAATGACGGGGGTCGAAGCGGCGCGCCTTGCGGGGGCAGACATCGTCATCACCCTGGATGCCGACGAGCAGCATGACCCCGCAGAAATCCCATCGCTCCTGGAGCCCCTCATCAGTGACAAAGCGGATATCGTGTTTGCCAATCGCTTCGGGCAGAAAAATAAGATTCCCTTTATACGCAGAGTCTTTAACGGCATCGGGAATATTGTGACGCTTGTTGCAACAGGGCGGTGGGTGAGTGACAGCCAGTGCGGCTACAAAGCATTCGGCCCGAAAGCCGTACGGGATTTGGATTTGCGAATGAGCGGGTTTGAGTTCTGCACCGAGATTGTCCGTGAATCCGTGCATCATAAATGGCGCACCGCGCAGGTGCCGGTAAAGGTTCTTTACTCCGAATATACCTTGGCCAAAGGACAGTCGTTTGCAAACGGAGTTCGAACCGCGTTTAAAATCCTGCTACGATCCTTCTTGCGATGATCCTCACTCCCTACCAAATCGCCGTGCCGCTCGTGTCCCTTGTTGCCCTGCTCTATGCATGGAACTTGGCGCTGCGACACAAAAAAACCATCTGGGAGGCACTCCTCTGGTCGATCTTTTGGGGGGCGGTTGCATTCGTGGCATTGAAACCGGGGGTACTCACGTATCTTTCGGTCATTACAGGAGTAAAAAGCCAGGCGAATGCCTTCTTTGCGACAGCCATCGGGATTCTCTTTTTCTTCATTTTTTACATGATTGTCCGCATGGAAGAACTGAGTCAGCGGCAGAATAAGTTGGTACGGATGATGGCACTGAAGGGGGCGGGATTGGCTGATGAGGGGAAAAGTATTAAGTATTGAGTATTAAGTATTGAGTATGGATAATGCATAGGTGCGTAAAATCCTTCTTATTTCACCGTATTGGAAAGAGCAGCATCGGTGGATGGTGAGCACGGTCAAGCTTGCAGATCTTTGGCAGAGGATTGGATTTCATGTTGATGTTGTGAGTATGGGGCCGAGAAATGATAAGCAGCCCGTAGGAATCACCGCAAATGCAACAGTACAATTTAAGAAGGATATTTTTCTTCCTGATCCATGGAATTACGGTATCTGTTTTGGGTTTAGCAACTTGATTCGAAAGCGTGTTCGAGAAGATGCCCCAGATATTATTGTCGTGAATAAACTTCTTTTTTGGACATCTCTTTCGTTAATTCCTCTCGCATTACGCGGCAAAAAAGTAATTCTTCTCGTCGATGCGCTTGTAGGCATGACTTGGTGGCCTCGGGGTAAAATTCCTCAGATATGCGCAGCTATTTATGCATGGACAATGGGATGGCTCATTTTGAGCATGGCATCAAGAGTAATTTTCTTTCATCCTCAGCCAGAAAAGCTATTGAGACGATTGGGTATTTTTAAAAAAAGCCACGTCATTCCAACGGGGATAGACCCCGATCCTTTCTCTGATGCTGAAATTCTGCGAGTCATGGAGAAGGCTATTAATGTGACATATGTAGGCAGACTTGAATCTGTAAAGGGAGTAGAAGACTTTCTTGCAGCAGCAGTTCCATTAAAAAAAGAATATCCGAATCTTATTATTCAAGTTGCTGGGTGGGCTAAGCCTGATCATCCACTCATTACGCAATATCAGGATGATGTTTCATTTCTGGGGCTTTGCGATAACGTGGCACATCTTCTAGCAAGAACGCATATATTCGTTCTTCCTAGTCATAGTGAGGGTCTAAGTAATGCATTGATGGAAGCAATGTCGAGCGGCTGTGCGTGTATTGCGTCGGATGTTGGGGGCAACAGTTACCTCATCCAAAATGGTGTCTCGGGGTTGCTGTTCCCGGCGGGGGACATCGAAGCTTTACGTTCGCATATCCGGCGATTGATAGAAGACACAGCAAAGAGAAAGGCGATGGGAGAAGCGGCGAGAAGGAGAATCGAAGAGGTATTCAGTTGGAGGATTGTTGGTAAAAAATATGAAGTGCTTTTTAATGAATATTCGACTACTAGAGTAATAGAATAATAGGACGGTCCTATTACTCGATTACTCTAATCCCTATTACTCCCATGCGTCGTATCGTCATCCTCTCGGCATTCGTCACCCCGTTTCGTAGCGGGGCCGAGGCATGCAGCGAAGAAGTCTCTGCGCACTTAAAAGACGAGTTTGCTATCACGATTGTCGCTGCGCGCATGCGGCGGGATTTACCATATTTGGACTACCTCCCCCTATCCCCAGCCCTTTCCCCCGCGGGGAGAAAGGGAGTTCGTGTGTGGCGGGTGGGGCTTGGCTACGGAATCGATAAATGGCTCTTCCCCTTCCTTGCACCATTCGCTGTACGTGCGCTTAAGCCTGATATTATTCATGCAGTCCTTGAATCGTTTGCAGGTCTTGCGATGGTGTTCTGTAAGTATGTCATTCCATCTGCATACAGGATTCTTACGTGTCAGAGCACGAATACGTCCTTGTTGGTTGGCCTGATGCATCGTTCCGCCAACACTGTGACGGCTATCAGTTCTGTTCTTGTGGAGCGGGCAAAGATGTTCGGGAAAGAGGCAGTGCTTATTCCGAATGGCATTCGGTTGGATTTGATTAATCATGCGCTCAGCCATCGGCCGAAGATTGATGGGCGGATTTTGTTTGTGGGAAGGTTGGAAAAAATGAAAGGCGTTGATGTTTTATTGAATGCATTCGCGAAATTGGTGAGGGCGTCCGCGCCGGACGCCCCTACGGATGGTGTTGCTGTACATCTGCGCATTGTCGGTGATGGCTCTGAGCGCAAACATCTCGAACAACTCGCACGTGACCTAAAGATCACCGACCGTATCACCTTCGTCGGTCGTGTCGCCCCCGAGAAAGTTGCCGATGAATTCGCGCAGGCGTCTATTTTTTGCGGCCTGTCTCGTTCGGAAGCATTGGGAAACGTGTTCCTCGAAGCGCAGGCAGCGGGGTGCGCGGTGGTGGCAACCAATGTCGGGGGAATTCCGGATATCGTGAAGGATGCTTCGACTTCGCTCAGCACAGGCGGGGAGACGGGGTTATTGGTTGATCCGGATGATGCGGAGGCGGCAGCGGATGCGATCAAACGATTATTAGAGGATGACGGATTACGCGTGAAACTATCGGAGAATGGGCAGAAACATGCGCAAAAGTATGATTGGGGGGTGATCGCGGAGGGGTATCGGGAGGTGTATACTCATCACTCTCTATGAATGCCTATGCCGATCTATTTCAGGCGATGAATGACGCTGGAATTCGTTATCTTGTGGTAGGTGGAATTGCCGTCAATTTGCATGGGTATCGCAGGTTTACCGGGGACGTCGACGTACTCATGGCATTGGAGCCAGAAAATTTGGAGAAAATGGCCAATCTGATGAAGGAGCGTGGGTTCGTGCAACGCCTTCCCATTGATATCCGGCAATTGTCCGATCAGGAACAGGTTCGCTTATGGCTGTTAGAAAAGGGAATGACCGCCTATACATTCATCGACTCGAGGGATCCGACTTCCAGCATTGACATTCTGGCAGGAGAATCACTCGATTTTGATAGCTATGATGTGGACAAGCTTACGGTCGAAGCGTGGAATATTTCGATCCCTGTGGTATCAATCGACCATTTGATCAGCATGAAGA
>JAYUSS010000130.1:0-10876 GCA_043755535.1 Candidatus Peregrinibacteria bacterium
GAGTGAGTGATGTTAAGAATAAGACACTATCGATTTTAAGCAGCAGCTAGCGCTGAAATCATAGTGTCAAAAAAAGTCATAGGAAATAGACGACTACTAGCAGGCCTCGTTTTCGAGCTTCGCCGAGGCATCGCGGCGTAGTTCCTCTTCGCGCAACGGGGCAGTTCGACTTCGCTGCGGCGGAGTTTATCCTGAGCCGTGCCGAAGGGCTCAGAGTCATTCGACTCTCTTACATTCTAAGCTAGGATGGCCCGAGCGAAGCGAGGACCCTTCGCGCGCTCAGGGCAAGCTTGAACCATACGTGTAGGTGGCTTGCCATGAGGAGGCCCGCAGGCCGACGAATGGTGCCGAGGAGAGGACTTGAACCTCCATGGGGTTGCCCCCGCCAGCTCCTAAGGCTGGTGCGTCTGCCATTTCGCCACCTCGGCGTACGGGTAGTGAACCATGAATGACACAGAATGGGAATGCCTATAGAGTATGGCGCGGTCTTCTCCCTTTTTCCCTATGCAAACCCGTATTCTCGCCGCCTCTACCTTACTCCTTTGCCTATTTGGTATGCCTATCGCTTCGGCTGCAACCAATCCCAGCATGGCTCCCGCAGAGGTTGCTCCAGGGGCATGGGGTGTGCATATGCTCTCGTACCAGCTCGAGAAAGGCTGTATCAGCGCAGAGACCGTGCGGAGTATGACGTTTGTGTACGAAGGCGCATCATTTGGGGAAATCAGCCGTTTGTATGTAAGGGTGAACGGGAAAACGATCCCCAAAAAGAGAAGTTTTGATAAGCAGAGTCAGACGCTTACCTTGTTGTTTGCGCGCAGAGAGGCGCTCAATATTTGCTCAGGAGGCGTGATCGATATCTATGCAGATTTGTACCCGACGGCGAAGGAGGGTTCGATGCACCAGCTGTACGTCGAATTTGAGTCGGATGTGTACTCCTCCACGAAGAGCATAGGAGTACCGACCAAGGGGAAGGTTGTGACGGTGGTGGGGAAGGATGAGTAGCTTCCGAATTGGAGTGCATTACGCAGTCCATTCACAGGATAGTAAGGATCCGTTGTCGTAGGGTACTATTACCCATCGGACACCCCTTAGCCGAGGTGGCGAAATGGCAGACGCACCAGCCTTAGGAGCTGGCGGGGGCAACCCCATGGAGGTTCAAGTCCTCTCCTCGGCACCATAACGGGGTTTCTGAATTCTGTTTTTACTGGAGAGCACTGAGTTTGGCTCTTCAGCATGCGGTTTCTCTATCCGCAGTTCGACCCGAATGCGGCGGGGCTGAATGGTGATGCGCTCCACAAGTGCTTGGATGATCTGCTTCTTCGTTTGGAAGTCAGCATTGTCGAGCGACTTCTGAAACCGAGTTGCGAGACGCTCCGCACCCTGTAGGCGCTCCCTTTTCTGCTCTCGCGTCAGGATACGGGAACAGACGGCAGTCTCCTGCTTCTTGAGCTGGCGGTGTTCTGCGTCTATTTCCGCAAACCTACTCTCCAATTCCCCCGGAGCCTGATAGCCGATGCCCTTCTCAAAGAGAAAGCGCACCCGCTCTTGCTCCTGTTGCAATCGTTCAAGGGACGTTTCGATCTCCTGCTGTTTCACTCGAAGCTCGACGACACCTTCATTCTGCATCTCTCTTTCCTGTAAATCCTTCAGGAAGCGGCGAGGGTCGCTGAGGAACGCATGAATCTGTGACCAGATCCTTTCCTCCAATGACCGCTCGGAGATATGAGAGTTACGACAAGGCTCGGCCGCCTTCGTCTTACTCGACCTTCGGCAACGATACTGGCCGTACATGGCGATGATTTTCTTCTTCCGCGACTTCTTCTTCATGTACCCAACATAGGGTGATTGGCACTGACCACAGAGCACTTTGCCGGAGAACAGATATTCGTAGAGCCGATTCTTTTGCGCGAACTTTCTGTTATGCGCGAGTCGCTCCTGTGCTTTCTGCCAGACAACGCGGTCAACGATGGCAGGGCATGGGAGTGCAATCCAATTCTCACGCGGATGCTCCAACTGACGGCGCTTACCCGTAGCGGGGTCTTTCTTCGTCGTTCTTTTGCCATAGTAGTACTCGCCCGCGTACGCCTCGTTATTCAGAATCTTCACGATGGTACTGATGCCCCAGAAGTTCGAGGGATTCTTCTTACGCCACTGAGGAATTTTCTTACCCGTGCCCTTGCGTTTACTCTCGTACAACTTTATCGAAGAATCGGCCTTTGTCGGAATGCCCATCTCGTTAAGCCGTTGCTGAATTTCGTACGTCGTATGGCCGTCCTTTGTAAACCACTCGAAGATTTGTCGTATCACACCTGCCTCTCGCTTGTTCACTTGTATTTGACGAGCCTCCCCGATGTCGTAACCATAGGGCGCGTATTTCCCGCCGACCCATTTACCCGCTCTGGCAGCCGCTTGCTTGCCCGCAGCCGTCCGTTCGATAATCTGGTCACGCTCAACCTCCGCAATCGACCCCATCACCGCAAGGAGAATCTTGCCCGTGCTGCCCGATGTACTGAGTGCAGGTTGCGTGACTGAGACGAATTCAATACCGATCTCTGAGAGTTCACGAATGTACCGATGAAGTAGTTCGTTCTTGCGAAAGAAACGGTCAATCTTCCAGACGAGCACGACATCAAATTCACCTTTTCTCGCATCCTCAAAGAGCTTTGTAAGAGCGGGGCGAAGATGAATGTCATCTGCACCAGAGCAACCGATGTCCGAGTAGATGTGCTTATCTAAAGTGATGTATGGCGAAGTCGGAATGGGATTGTACTTCGCCCACATAAGCATTTCGTCTTTCTGATAGGCGGGGCCGAACTTATCTCCCTGCTCTTCCGTGCTCACGCGGATATAGAGAGCCGCCCTTTTACGCTGGCTACTGCCAATTGTCATTACATCCTTGTGTTGCACGGTGTCAAGTTTACCTGACATTGCTGCGAAAGAAATGACTAAAAGTGAGGGGCATTTACTGACCCCTCGGTTGATCTGTTAAACGCGGGAGAAGGTTGACGCGATAGCTGTTGCCCCCGCGCCCTCCCGCGCCGTAAAGGAGTAGCTGTCCTTCTTCGACAGCCCTTTTAATCGCGCGCTCACTGAAGCCGCCTCCTACAAGTTCTTTCTTGCAGCGCAGTCCCCGATGGTAGATAGCCTCGTAGAGCGGCCAACGCTCGTCCTGACGAAAGCTCTCCTCGTCTTTGGAAATGGTCTCGAAGACACGGAGCTCATTTGCGAAGGGATTTCCCTGACCCTTAAAGGGCTCAGGAATAATCCGACGGTAGGAACGTGCTCCGTCCTTATCCGTGCAGACTTGAGAGGCGACAATAGTATCTGCATTGGAGAGGTTAAGGAGTGCTGTGAGGATGTGTTCGCCATAGCTGATGAGTTCATCGAGCGTGCCCCGTCCCTTCACTTGCACTTCGAGCTTCGGGGCTTGGCCTGCCTTGAATCCTTTGTGTGGATGGATTGCTTCATAAAGTTTCAGGCGGAATGTGGGTTCGCCTTTGGCGTACTGAAGTTCACCAGACACATATTCGGAAGGGACACCGTTATAGTCCCTATCAATTTTCTTCTCCGATCTGGCGAGCGCGAATTGCATGGCCGCATGCCGACACAAATCAAGAAGTCGCCGCCGATATTTCCGAGAAACAAAAGCGCAGACCTCGACATAGCTCGCATTGAGTTCGTAGCTGACAGGTTGCCCGACGATTACTGAAAGGTGCTTCACCAATGCCCGCGCTCTCGTATCAACGTGGTGCCCCTTGGCGTGGAAGCTATTGACGTTTCGCTTGTAGTAGTCGAGTTCTCCAAGGTGATTGCCGTTCCATTGCACCGTCAACGGCAAGACACGCCTTGGTCCTGGGAAGCCCTGCATGTACGACTTCTTACCCCAATCAAGGGTGAGATATCGGTGTTTCTTTCGTGCTTTCACAATCGGCATCCCTTCCCATTTCTGCTTGTCAGGACACTCTAACAAAAGCCGTCCCCAACACTGATGCAGGTACAGAAAGCGCCCGTCTGAAGTCACTACTTTCTTCATGATATTCAGCCGAAGATTTCGTGAATGCGACAGAAGATAGCGGCTTCTATCACCTCGCTCATCTCCCGTGTAATCGGGTGATGATGATGCATGTGTCGGTTGCCTACGACCTTAGTGGGATACACGAGGCGATACCCGCTACTCAACTTCGTGTAGACGGCGATAGAACCAATGAAGTACGCACCATCGAGGACGCACGATGCGAACGCAATGAGCCCTTCATTCGCCTTCACGGGGTGGATTTGAACTTCAGTGACCTTCATGAGAGAAAGGGGGAGAAAGTAAAAGTCAGCGAGAATATGGCTCCTCAAAGAAGCCGTGCTCCTCGCCGTAACGCATCACGATGTCGATTACCTCTTGCAGCGCGATTGCCGCATCCTGAGGAGTGGCGGTATAGACAAACTCCCACGCCACCTCTGTGGCAGAGGGGATGGTCTGCTTCCGCTTTGCCCGTTGCTTCACGACATCAGTCACCGAAGCAGGGTGGGCTGTTGCCGTTGCGTTCGGTTCGCCGCCGTTGCCTACAGCACACGCTTCACCTTCCCATCCTTGCCGCCACCGAAGACGAGTAGAGGTGGTATCCCCACCTTGCCGACCCGTGCATTGAGGTCACGTATGCGGCCATCGATTTTTCGCCAGTCTTCATCGGACTCTGCTTCGTGCTCGTAGACGGCGCGGTAGACATCGACCCAGCTCTCCTCTTGCCCAACTGTAACCGATGAAGAAAGGAGCATGTCGCAGAGGCGAGCCATTTTGGAGTTTGGCGGAATAGTGCAGCTTTTCTTCCCGTACAAGATATGTCCTGATTCGTATTTGGCGACGGGTGGTCTACCACGTGTTTTCTCCAATCCGCTGCGCAGTTCTTCGTGCGGAGGGTTTTCATCTGTGACGAGAAGTAACTGACGACAGACGCTCTCTGCGAGTTCCTGTATGTGCTTCAGTTGCTTCTGGTCTTCCTTCGATGGATAAGGCGATGTTAGGCCCTCGTGATTCTCTTGGAGAGCACGGTCAAACGCCTCGAAATCTTCGAGGTGGAGCTGATAAAACGGCTCTTTAAGCCGCTGCTCCAGTAAACGGATATCGGTTTCAATTTCGAGTGGAACCTCACGCCGAAATTCTTCAGCAAGAGCATGCTGCTGACGCGCCCTGTTCAGAAACCCGAGTACCGCCTGATACTGTGCGATAACTGCCTGCCATGAGCCGTGCTTCTGCTCGTAGAGTCCCTGCTCTGCTTCACCCAAGCACCACCACTGACGCTCATCGGATAGGGCAGCATAGAATTCCTTCGCCGATAGAATGTCGTCGTACTCCTCTGACTTGGGCTTGGGGAAGACAGCATTGGGGTGGAATTTCCCGATGTCGACGAATGTCGGAAGCCGAGACATGTTCTTGTGGATGCGTTCTACAAGAGTGCGGTATTCCTTGTCCTCCACGAGCTGCTCGTAGAAGTGGACTCTGCTCTCATACTCGTGATTCAGAGCTGGATTCCCTCGAATGAGCGGCAGAAGGATATAAAGCAGTACGTTGCCAAGCTCCGTGTAAGGCGGCTTCGCTTCTCGGATACGTTCGTAGGCATCCTGTAGTTTCTCTGTGGGAATCATCGAAGACGATTGTAGCTAACCATTGCCTAAGAGAGAACGACACTGCGCCCTGCAAACGCTTCAAGCGGCTTCCTGCCACCCTCTCAAAGAAGATTGCCCGACCAAAGGATTGCGACGCGCAATAGACGACTTGCTAGGGCTCCTTGTGGGGTGATGCTTCCTTCTCGGCTTGATTCTCTGTTTTCCTTCTCTCGTGTATCCCACTGATAAGTGCTTCGACGAGCATCCTGCTTGGGTCATAAAACGGTTCTTCTTTTCCCGTCTCGACGATTGCCCGCACACCATACTCCTCACGGTAACGACGTTCGAGAAGCCAAGCTCTCGCCCGCCAGTTCTTTTCTCCCGCCTTGTAGACACTGCGGATACAGGTCTGCTTGAAGTCGCTTTCGGCTTCATCACATTTCCTTTGGAGGGCGCAGTGCGCGCAGACCCAACATCGTTTATCCCGAAGAGTGAGGTCATTCCCTCCTTCCTCTTGCTCACACTTTCTCCAACGACGGAAGGATGATTCATCGATACCTTCAAGCCGAGGCGCGTCTGAAAAAGACGCACCTCCATGGATGCGCTTCACAATCTTATCTTCCAGAGCTTTGCAGCGTTTATAGGGAACAGGTCTCATGACTGAATTTTGCTACACACTTATGGAATGAGAAAGATTTATATAGGCATGAATGTCTTTCCTATTTCCCGCTCCAATGAAGCAGTCGTCGTTCAACGACAACGAATATTGAATTGAAGATATACCCGATAATTCCAGTCAGAAGGATAACGGCATACATCTCAGCGATATTGTAGGTAATCTGGGCGTCGATGATGCGACGTCCGAGCCCCGCATTCGTGCCAATGAACATTTCAGTCACGACCACCACGACGAGCGATAAACTCACGGCATTGCGGAGACCGACAACTGTTTGCGGGAGTGATTCCCAAAAGATGATATGAATGAAGATTTGCCATCGTGATGCGCCCATGAGTCGAGCGGCGAGAATACGGCTCTTCTTCCCATGAATCACTCCATAGGCAGTATTGAAGATGATAATGAGTGCCGAGGAGAATGCCGCTACGGAGATTTTGGAGGTATCCGATACACCAAAGAGAAGCAGGAAGAGCGGAAAGAGAGCCGTGGCTGGAGTGGAGCGGAAGAAGTCGATGAGGAATTCCAAGCTCCTATACACACGCTCCGAGTGTCCGAGAAGAAGCCCAAGCGGGAGCCCAACCGCCACGGCTATACCAAAAGCAAGAAAGACACGTACAAGGGTAGCTAGCATATCTGACAAGATGAACCCTTGGCCTATGAGTCGCGCAAGAGCACTTGTTGTGGTGAAAGGGTCGGGAAGGAAGAACGGGTCAACGATGTGAGTGAAGGACACAAACGACCAAACAAAAAACAAGGCAAGCACGCCAATAAGAGGATAGGGACGCGGCTTCATAGATGCGTAGCACTCTTGAAAACAGTAAGAACTCTGTTTTTAATCTGGTGAAATTCCTCGCTATTCAATGCCTCGACCGTGCGCGGATAGGGAGCCGGATTCTGGATAACTTCGAGCGCACGCGTCGGCCGTTGCGAGAGCACAATAATAGAGCTCGCCATATGCACCGCTTCCTCGATGTCATGAGAGACAAAGAGAACAGTCGGCTTCTGGCGAACATAGTAGTCTTGCAATCGTTCCCGCATTCGAATGGTGTTCTCGTAGTCCAGAGCGGAGAATGGCTCATCCATAAAGAGTACCGATGGCTCAGTCACAAGAGCTCGGAGAAGCGCGAGCGTTTGCTGTTGCCCTCCGCTCAACTCGTATGGGTGCCGCTTCATATCGAAATCGATGCCGAAGCTCTCACAAAGTTCCTGTGTACGCCTTTGTATCTCGCCTTTCCCTTTCCCTCGGAGTTCTAACGGAAAAGAAAGATTACGCTCGTTCGTACGCCACGGAAGAAGCGACTCTCGATAGTTTTGAAAGAGGTAGCTGAATTCAGTACTGCGAATCCCATCAGAGCTCGTCGTGCCACCGTCCTTCGGGGCAACTCCCGCAAGGACATTCAGGAGAGTTGATTTGCCGCAACCATTCGGACCGAAGAGGGCTGTAATAGAATTACCCTCGGCTGTGAACGTGAGATTGTCATAGAGATCAGCATCATTCACTCGTTTCCGAAGTTGATGGACGATGACATCATTGGCCATTGAGAGATTCGGAGATGAGCAATTGCTCGGCATCCATACGTCCGTCGATCACTCCATGCTCAGTGAAGATATCGAAGAACTTTTGAAGCCCCGCTACGTCATTGGGCGTCATCTCACTTCGCATTTTCCATGTCAGCATCGGTACTTGCTGGATGAGCGAATCATCGAGCGGTGTGTACCCCTTGAGATACGGCCGTGCAGCATCTGGGTCGCGCATGATTTCTTGCGTGGCCTTTGCAAATGCTCTCAGGACTTTCTGTACGGTTGCCGGATGTGCTTGCTCAAAGCTCACGGATACATCACCAACACCCGTGTAAATGGGGTCAGCAATACTACCTACAGGCGACTCAATCAGAATGCGCCCGATGTTTTTTGAAACGACAATAGTCGGTACAGGCTCAATGGCAAGAAGTGCATCCACTTGCCCCGAAGCCAGAGCTTGCGCCTGTAACGGCACTGCCAATTCTACAAGTGTCACATCAGTATCTATAGATAGTCCATTCTGTCCGAGAAGGTGTTTGGAGATTGTTCTCCACTGAATTCCAGGCAAGATTCCCAATCGCTTTCCCTTCAGGTCAGTTATGGATGCAATGGCAGAATTATTTGGTACGAGAAATGCTTCGTTGCGTGTACCTGTTTTGCCTCTCTCAATTCCAGAGACCGCGAATATTCTCAGTGAATTTGGCTTCTTGCTTTGACTGACAGCCGTAATGCCTGCTGCCGTACCAGGTGCGCCGATATCGACCTGACCAGAAAGAAGTGCGTCGATGATCTGATTCGGAGCTTCAAATTTGATCGTTTCGACCTCTAATCCTTCATCCTTGAAGTAGCCTTTCTCCAACGCAACATAGAGCGGTAGAGAGTGCACCACGGGCAGGTAGGCTATTTTCACCTTTTCGGTGGCTGGGCTGACATTTCCTGTAAGGGTACAGGATGCTAGAAGAACGGCGCTTATAAGCCCCGCAACGATGGATATAGCGCGAGAACGGAGGGATAGAAAATTCATGGTTGCGGAGTGAGAGGAAATACGTTGCCGCAAACTATATTGCTTTCTTGGTCAACTGTCAATAGTTTCACAAAAAGATTGTGAAAGCTATAATACTTTATAGAAACACACAAAACCCCTATTCTGTACAAACTCTATGGACGCGCTCCTTGCCCTTGGGCTGAACGAACAAGAAGCCACGATGTACAAGGCCATTCTTCGGCTTGGCGACGTCCCAGTAGCAGATGTCATCAAGGCATTGAATGAGCATCCGCAAATTGTCTATCGCCTCATAGAGCGACTTGCCGCAAAAGGACTCGTCATCACGAGCACAAAGAAGCACAGGAAGTATGTACGCGCAGAAGACCCGCGTACCTTGCAACAGGCAGAGGAACGAAAACTGGAACAGCTCAGAGGAATTGTCCCTGAGCTATTAGCGCTCCAAAAAGCACCTAAGGATGCTCTTGTGCGCGTCGCTAGAGGAGAAGAGGCAGTACGCGCTCTGAGAATGCGCGGCATTGACGACCTAAAATCTGGTGACACGTACTACATCATCGGTGCATCGGGAGATCGTTTCTATCAGATTATGGGCGACTACTACGAGAAGGTAGAACGGAAGCGCGAGAAGAAGAAAATCAAGCGCAAGCTCATCAGCTATGAGAGCCAACGTGCCCTCCTCAAGAAGAATGAACCTCCTGCAAAGTACGTCGAGCATCGCTTTCTTCCTTCTACGTACCCCGTTCCATCCAGTACGAATATCTTCAATGACACGGTTGCCATCCTCATATGGACGGAAGATCCAATTGTCATCACTATCGAGAGCAAGGAAGTAGCGGAAAGCTATAAGCACTACTTCGATTCTCTCTGGAAAAACGCCAAGCCCTGATCATTTACTCGCCCTGAGCGCCACTTACGGGATAGGAATTCAAGGGATAATAAATAGAATTCAGTAACCCCGTCACTACCATCAAGGAGGTTACAATAATTTATTTCTTACATCTTCGCGGGTCTTGTAGCTCCGCTCGGCTTTTTTCAGAATGTCCAAATCTAGTTCTTGTATGAACATCTCTTCTTTGTTATGCGGGAGATGTTTCACCGGACCAATAAATGGAAGTGTGACTTGCGACTGTCCGATCAGTTCGTCATGAATAGAGTCCCAGTCCAATCTTCCGGCGGGATTCGCATAGACCACTGCGATTCCATTCTCAAAAGCTCGCGCGGTGCACAATGCATTTACGCTGGTGATTTCAGATTGAAGGTTATAACGGACACCCATGCCGGCATCACCGATTGTCCAATAGCTTGGGCAAAAAACGATGTTTACGCCTTTCATGACCATCTTTCGGAAGATCTCCGGAAATATGAGATCCCAGCAAATGATCAATCCGACTTTTCCGAATTTTGTGTTGAACACCACTATTTCATTGCCAGGAGTCAGGTATTTTCTTTCAGGAAGCCATAAATCAATTTTCCTGTATGTGCCGAGTATTTTGCCTTTCGCATCAATGTAATGGCAGGTGTTATACCAACCGGTCCGTTCGCCTTCGATCACTGATCCCATAACGATATCGATCTTGTATTTTTTAGCCAATCCCTGGAATGTCTTCCGGTATTTGCCGTCGAAATCGATGAACTCCTTTTTGCCCAGAGTGGGGCCCGTGATGAAGTCTTCCGGAAAGACGATGATATGCCCGCCTTGGGCTGAGGCTCTCTCAATAAATCGCTCAGCACGAGCGATGTTTTTCTCAGGCTCGAACTGCGCGATGGCGAATTGCACGACAGCGACTTTGAGCTTCATACAATGACGATGCCTATTTATATATTATAAACAAGCATATTCTAGAAATTGGCAATAAGGCAGAAATTTAGCGTCTCTTTCAATGTTTACATCTGAAGAAAGAACGAGAAAGTATGCGAAATTCGAGTATCAACACGTGGTATTTTGGAACCCCCCCCTCTTCACCATCTATTTTCGATTGATAGGTATTTCCCCATTCCCCACCGTGACAAACTCGATTTGCATTCTCCCGAGCAATTCCTGTATACACAGAAACCGTGAGAGCAGAACTGACAAAGGCACA
>JAYUSS010000131.1:0-74932 GCA_043755535.1 Candidatus Peregrinibacteria bacterium
ACAGTGCCATCTCTTCGCACAGAGTCACTTAATGGCTTTTTTAAAACTGCTCAAATCCGTCAAGCTGATGTGATGTGCAGGGTCAGTGCCCACTTACACCACGTCATGGCGAGTTCCTCCTAAACCTTGGTATTCCGCTCAAAGGGAATCCACCCATACCAACAAAAAAAGACCGCATCATCGATGCGGTCTTTTTTCTTCTGGACAAACATCCAGTAAATTTTTTCTTACTGTGTAGCTGCTGTCAGTGTAACTGTCGTCTGATAGTTACCAGACTGCTGTGACTTCAGTGCACCGATCTGGGCACGGAAACCGATCCTTACCATATCTCCGAGACCGCTCTGTGCGATCACCGAAGCCTGGCGAATAGTAAGCGTAGCACCCGTCTTCACGCGTGCCCACTTTTCAGATGAAGCGTCTGTTCCCCAAAGCATCGGAGCCACGTCGGAACCGGAGCTTGTAGAAGAGACACGTCCACCCCAACGAGAATCGTTGGACGCAACAGACCACGTAGCCGTAGTGTTGCTGGCAGAACCGGTACCGAACGCTGCGATCAGCTGTTCGTTGGTGTTAATCAGGTGTCCGGTCATGCTTCCGCCGGAACCCGTAAGGACGCGCCAACCAAGCGTATAACCAGTCACGTTGTTCGTGCTGATGTGACAACGAACCGCACGGCTGTTACTGTAAGCTCCGGTATCACCGCTGAAGGTAATCGTACCGAGGCTCAGCGTTTCACCGGAACCATTTGTACCGTCGCCACTGGCGTCACAAGAAAGGCCGAGACCCGCTGCAACGGTCACTTGCACGACAGCCGTCTCGGTGGTGCTTGCGAACCCGCGCATAGGCTCAGCAATAACAGCTGCAACAAGGTACAAACCGACGGCAGCAGCGATGCCAACGGTTACGGCGCGCGTCGAGCGCTCCGAGGACAAGTGGGTAAGAGTACCCATAGAAAGGGGGGAATATGGATATGGATGTTTGTACAAAGACTGTACGTGAACATTATAGCAAAAATGTGTATAAAATACAAGGGTCAAACAACAAGAAAATATAATCAAGTTGCCCTAAAAATAATGCGACTATCAGCCGCACAATCTTACTTAAAAGTATGGCGCCGCACCACATGACGCTGGGAACATTCTCTCATCTTTCGTGCACGGACCTTTACAGTGCATCATCGAATGCCCCACAAGATGATCAAGGTGTCCATCACCCGCTTGGCGGACTCTGATGTGGAGAGTTCTGCAAGAGGTGTCGAATAGTCGCAGCCGACCGTTTCCGTCCGACGTGCGAGCGCACGTGAGAGCATCGTGACAAGTTCGGCACGATTAAGGAGTTGATCCGGCCGGACCATATTTTTTTCATCCGCTTGAATCATGCAATGGTCCGCAGCCGCGCTCATGACAGGATGGTACCAGGCATAGCTCGGCACATCGCTGAACGTGTGCGGGACGGCCTCGCCCCCTTGCATATCCAGTGCACGCAGAATGAGCGCGGCCCCCTCGCTGCGTGTGACGATCGCGGTGGGACGCGTGTAACACGACGTGCTTCCGTAGCAATCGCGGTACCCAAGCATCCACCCATGGCTCGCCGCTTCTTCGATGTAAGGGTGGAACCATGCATGCGACGGCACATCGGAGAAACTTCGCAGACCCGAAACATCCCTGCGCGCCTGTGCAGAACTTTCCACAAGCAGCTTCGCAACTTCGGCGCGCGTCGCACCGTCTGCAGGACGGAAATATCCCGACGAAGTATCCAGCCATCCACGTGTCACGAAAGTATGCACTACAGGTGCATACCACGCGTCGCTTGGTACATCCTTGAAAGGCATCGGCTTTGGAGCAGCATGCAATGTGTCGTCCCTCCTTCGCGACCACTCTTGCAGAAGACGAACAATGCGTAACCGGGAGTGATCGATGGAATAGCGTCTGCCCCCTCCTCCGCCACTCGTCGAGACCGTGGCGGCATCCTCGGATGAGGATGCAGAAGAGGAAGAAGAAAGATCCTGTCCCACGACCGTCAGAGAAATACCAACGGACTCTCCGCCCACTGCAGCATGCAACGGGCCTGTTGCCACGCTCAGTAATTCCAGTACACAAAGGAACATACCAAGGGACACCACCACCGCCATGCGATGGGTCCTCTGCGATGGCGAACGTGAAGGCAAAAATGGCTGCATAGGGTTGTGTGGGTTTCTAACCAGTATACCAATATGCAGCCGATATGTCCATTACATCATTTCTTGCCGCGCTTGGATTCCGGCTTTTTCCTGCGCACTTCGAAGCGTGACGAGAAGGATTGCACAAGGAAGGACACCACGAAAATAGAGAGCAGCAGGAGCAGGACAGGGAGCAATGGTATCACCCAAAAACCTGCAGAAGACGGGGGAAGAGGTCTTCCATCATAGGCCACGAGGTCGGTTGTTGCCTTGTAGTATCCAAGGGCAAAGACGGGGCGCCATTCAAACGCGCGTTTACGCATGGAACCCCGCAGGATATACCAATCTTTGACCGGCACTTCATCGACAATAATGCCAAACACATTTCGGATATCAATCGTGCCTACAGGAGCAATATGCACTGTTCCTGTGTTTTTTGCAGTCAACCAGAGAGATACCGGCAACAACCAGTTCACATAGGACTCCGGATACAACTCATCAACAACTCCTTCCTGCACAATGTCCCCCGGAACGGTGATAATAAAGAGAGAAGCAACACGCGATACAATCTTAAAACCTCCTGTCGAGTCCGTCTCTGTTTCCCGGGTAACAATGAGCGCTGCTTGATGATCCCCGGCATCGGCATCTGCTGGAACTTTGACCGTCACACGTAAAAATGCTCTTTCACTATGATTCAATTCCATGCTATTCACTTCTGGAATGATCCATGCCCGTGCCGGGTAACTCCCCTGCAGATCACTCGCAAAAAATACCGGCGTCCCTTCGCGTTCGGCATCGGAATCGAAATCTTCCGTTTCCAGTGTGAACTCCGATAAACGACCCGCGCGGTTCGTAATTTGAATCTCCACGGTTCGCTCTTCGCCCGGGGGAATCGTCAGGAACACTCGAGCAGGTCCGAGGATGAAATCCCCAATCTCAGGAGTATCGCTTTGCATGTTGACGCGAAGCGTTTCCGGGCGATTGGGAGTGAGGCTCTGGGCTTGCGCAACCGGCGTAATAGTTGCACACACAAGACAAAGAAGGAGAATGCGTGAGAAAATGGATTGCATAGGACATAAGCGTACTGGAATTTTTTTTGTGCAACAAGATCGATTGCAAGAAGGCGCTTGTACAACACGCCGACCATGATACGCTGTCATGCGGCTCTCTCCTTCGTTCCACTTTCTATACTATGAAGAACTACCTTGCAGCAACACTCCTTCTTCTTACAATGATCGCCGCAGGAGGGGTATTCCTTCAGCAATCGGATGAACGCCGTCTTGCTGCCGAACTCAAAGAGACTATTGCTACGGTTGCAACGGGTTATCAGAAACTGGTGCACGATCTTGTGCTGCCTCTCGATGCTGCCGGTTATCTGAATGACGATCAGAAGCAAATCGCACAGAGCCTGCGCGATATAAGTGACACCATCACACAGGCATCATCGGTACAAGAAACAACGGCGCTCGTAAGCAAGGTCCAAAAGGGACTCACGGCGATCGCCAATGCAAAACCGACAAATCCGGATACTCGCTTTACACAGCTCCAAGAGGAAATGAGTGAGAACGGTTCGATCGTCCATATCTTGCAATCCTACAATGATATCGCCGTGCAATGGAATGCGCGCACGCACAGTCTCCTCGGGTCGATGATGGGCTCCGTCACCAATCGCACCAGTGATTTACTCCCCTATCTCAAATTTGATGGTAGTCAGGAATATGTCCCGGTAATACAACTGTAAGCGACAAACGTTCACAGCTTACAACAACTGACCAGGAGGCCATGGACAATAGTCCACAAGGATTCGCTACAATCGAATGTGCGGTTTCTTCGTACGGGAATGCCAAAAAAATACTGCTCAACGCCTGTAGAAAGCCTAAAGCCTTCTGCCTCGCTTGCGAAAGCATCCCTGATTTCCTGAGACAATACTTTGCAGATTCACACAAAATACTCTTGCACATAGGTGAGCTTTCCGCTATGATAGTTAGAAATCCCGAATACGACAAAAACAAAACACACAAATATGCACACTCTTACCCCCCAACGGCTGCAAGAACTCGCGAAGAGCGCCGATGCTCTGCGCTTGAGTGAACAGGCCACGGTGCGCCTGGGATGGATTGTGGCATACGTGGAGAGTGGCCTTTCGGTGAGTGAAACATGCGACCGACTGGGCATCGCCCGCAGTACGTTTCACCGGTGGATCGAGAGATTCGATCCTGACGATTTGTCATCGCTGGAAGAAGCGTCTCATGAACCAATCACAAAGCGTGAGTCGGCTACATCATCCGATGTGATCGCTCTCATCCGGGAGCTGCGGATGCAAACGCCGTTCATTGGCAAGGAGCAGATTTGTACGCAGCTTGCAGAGCAACACGGGTTAGATATTTCAACGTCCACAATCGGACGCATCATCGAGCGCGAGTGCTTGTACTTCGGCAACAGTCCGCTACATATGCGAAAACGCATGCGCCAGAATTCAGGCACAAAAATGCACGCTACAGACACTACACATGAGTCATTCCTCCCTGCGCAAAAAAATCATACTCCAACGGAGTGTGAGTGTTTCTGGTGCAGTTTTTGGCAATCTCATAAGCGGAATATCCGCACCGTTAGCCTGACTGCAATAGTCCTTGGAAACCTGGCACTCATTGGTATGTACCTAGCAACCACGCATTGGGAGGGGAACACGGAAACCGCTCTGCGAGCAAATACGAATCAAACCGACACGCGCTTCTTTCTCGACTCGTCGACCAATGATTAATAAGCCTCTCCACCACCGGCCTGCAGGAGCTTCTCAGCTTCTTAGCTTCTTAGCTTCACAGCAAGGAGTAGGTCGCCGCACCGTCGCAGGACTCATGCTGAGCGCATATTTGCTCACTGGCATAATTTCCCCATCACAATTTTCAATTATCAATTCTCAATTATCAATTCCGTCAGCCTCAGCTGCCGCCGGTATCAACCCCGTCATCCATTACCAAGGAAAGATCAGCCTGCTTGCAGGCAGCGCCGTCGGCAACGGCACGTACAACATGCGTTTCAAAATCTATGACGCACTCACCAGCGGCACGCTCCTCTGGACGGAAAACTGGACCAGTGCAACGACCCGTGTGACCATGACGGGTGGACTCTTCTCTGTTGGCCTTGGCACACACGTAACAATGACCGGCAGCGTGAACTTTAATACCGATAACCTTTACTTACAGATTGAGTTCGACCCGGGCAACGATGGGACCTTCGAAGAAATCTTCGCCCCTCGTCGTCGTTTCGCCTCCGTCCCCTACGCACATAATGCAAATACACTCGATGGAATCGATAGCACGGTGTTTATTCGCAAAGACGCTGTCAACGTGATGACAGGTTCCATTGCAGTACGAAGCACCATCTCCGGTTCTATCATCCACGCATCCAGCTCTCTGACGACCAGCGGCAGTTTGACCGCAAAAGGCGCGGTGAAGCTGAAAAACTACACCACGTGTGCCCTCATTAATACAGACAGTAATGGAAACCTAGGGTGTGCAACCGGTGTCTATGCGTCGACAGGGAGTGTCATCGCTATATCCGACAGTCGCTACGTAAACACAGCAGGCGACACCATGACCGGCGCATTGACGATCAATGTGACGGGAGGTGGTCGCAACACCATCGGACTGAATGTGATCAATACGATTTCCGGTGCAGTGCTGCATGCGGAGAAGACACTGAGTTCGAGCGGAACATTGGTCTTCGAAGGTGCAGGCTCCGGCTCCTCCTTGTACATCGCTTCATCCTTGCAGGGTGTGGGATTGACGGATTGTGATGTCACCGGATCGAGCAAACTGCTCTGGGACGCTACGACCGGCAGATTCTCCTGCGGAACGGATCAGAACACAACCGCATGGTCGAATACCGGATCTCTCAGAACGGCTTTCGATGCACGATATGTGAATACGGCAGGAGACACGATGACCGGAGCATTGACGATCAATGTAACAGGCGGCACCCGTAATACCATCGGATTGAATGTGATCAACACTGTCTCCGGAGCCGTCTTGCATGCCGAGAAAACCCTCTCCTCTTCCGGCACTCTTGTGTGGGAAGGAGCGGGATCGGGATCTTCCTTGTACATCGCAAGTTCCTTGCAGGGAGTGGGATTGACGGATTGTGACGCTTCAACCTCCACACTGCGTTGGGACATCACCACCGGGCGCTTCAGCTGCGGTACGGCAACCAATAACAATTTCGGTTCGGGCAATGTCTTGACTATGGGTGATGCACGCTACGTAAAAAAGAGCGGCGATACGATGACCGGAGCACTGACGATAAATATCACCTCCGGCACCATCAACACCATCGGATTGAAAGTGATCAATACCCTCTCCGGCGCCATCCTCCAGGCTACACGGCAACTGCGTTCCTCCGGCTCTCTTGTCACCGAGTCCGGCGCGATCTTCGACGCAGGAACATTGTACGTCAATGCCGGGACGAACAGGGTGGGTATCGGGTCGACTACCCCCAAAACCGCCCTTGAAGTCCTCGGCACCATCTCCGGTTCGCTCATTACCCAGAACGGATCGGGAAGCAACTATTTCCTCGGCAAGCTCGGAATTGGAACGACGAGCCCCAGCGTTAAGTTGCATATTAGCGGAACAGGAGGCGAATTAATGCGTCTGCAAGACAATTATGATGCGTCTGCTATAGCGGCAAATCCCCACATGACATTCTATACTTCCGATAATACCCTTATTGGATACATAGGTGATGGATCAAATACTTTGGCTGGTATGATGTTAGTTTCGTCAACCGGAACGCTTCTGATCGACACCATACAAAATCAGCCGATTCTTTTCAGAACAACGAATATTGAACGTGTGCGTATTACCGGTGGAGGAAATTTCGGTATTCGTACGACTACTCCCAAATCCGCACTTCATGTTGTCGGCTCCGGTGCCTTCACAGGTACCCTCTCCGGTTCTGCTTTGAATATTCAGGGAGGAACGAGTTATATTCTTGGGAATGTGGGAATCGGTACCACCGCCCCCTCGGAGAAGCTGCACATCTCCAACGGCAACCTCCACATTTCCACTGGCAACCTCCGCATTTCCACCGGTTCCATTTTGGCTACTACCGCCACTCCCGTCGTGGCAGGCAGCATCACCGACGCCACGAACTTTGACCAACCAGTAGGAATCGCCGTGCAGGGACGCTACGCCTACATGGTATCCACCCTATCCGATAGCTTCTCCGTCATCGATATCAGCGTCCCCACCGCCCCGGTGCGCGTATCGACGATCGGAAGCGTGGGTAACACCGATCTGGACGGGGCATTCGATGTCGCAGTCAACGGGAACTACGCATACGTCCTCGCTCCTCAGGTCGATAAGCTGACGGTTATTGATATCAGTAATCCTGCAAGCCCCACAGTCGTCGGAAGCGTCAGCAGCTCTACACAGTTGGATCTTGGCAGCGCTATTGCCATACAAGGGCAATACGCATTCATCACTTCCAACCTTGATGACCGCATCACGGCCGTTGATATTTCTAAGCCCACCGCTCCGCTGATCGTCGGTTCTTCCGCCGTAGATTCCACCGACAGCAACTACCCGTATGACATTAAAATTCAAGGGAAATACGCCTATGTCACCGCCCGTCTCAATGCCGCGGAATTAACGGCCGGTTCACATCTGACCATCTTTGACATCTCCAACCCCGCCGGCATCAGCAAAGTCGGCACCGCGACCGGATCCGCTCTCGATGATGCCCGCAATGTGTACGTGTCCGGCAAATACGCCTATGTCACTGCTTTTACCTCAAACAGTTTAGTCATCGTCAATGTCAGCAATCCCGCTGCACCGTCTGTCGTCGGTTCAGTCACGCATGCGACAAAACTCAATCAAGCCTTCGACGTTACCGTTGCCGGTAAATACGCGTACGTCAGCGGTACCAGCTATATGACGGTCGTCGATGTCTCTAATCCTACCACTCCTTTTATTGCAACATATCTTGCTGATCCTACCAATTTGAACATCTCATACAGGATGGCCATGGCCGGGCGCTATATCTATGTCGCTGCATCCGGTACCGACCGTTTCACCGTCGTGGATACGGGTAATGAACTCCCCTCGCTTTACGCCGGCGCGCTTGGAGCCTCCATTCTCAATGTCGAGGACACTGCATCCATCGGACAAGATGCTCTCATCGGCGGCAGCCTGAATGTCGGCGGACTCATGATGCTCACAGGAGATCTTCAAGTCGGAAGCATACTCTCCGTCAAGACTGCGAGCGGCTTTGTAGGAATCAATACCACCGCGCCGAAAACGGCACTCGAGGTCCGCGGCACCATCTCCGGTTCGCTTCTTACAATGAACGGTTCCGGCACGTCCTACCTCATGAGCTATAAAGTGGGTATCGGGACGACGAGCCCGAGAGCACAATTAGAGGTCAATGGCACCATTCTCGCTAAAGGCCCCGTAGCCAACGTGAAGGCATTCGGCGCAAAAGGCGACGGAGTGACCGATGATACCGCTGCAATTCAGGCGGCTCTTGATGCTTCATATAACGTGTATATTCCAGCGGGCACCTATATCGTATCGAACCTTACTGCCACCTTAGATGGTACGAAGATATCGGGAGATAATGTCAGTTCAGTTTTGCAGTTTAAATCCGGATCTACTGGAGTGTTGTTTTCGAGCAATGGAAAGAGAGTCGAAATATCTCTTCTAAACTTTTATGGTGGTAATGATACTTCGAAGAAAACCGTTTCTACTTCCACTGCCGACCGTTCGGGTATCGGAATCAATACCCAGCTAAATTCACAAATCAGCAATGTCACCATTCACGGCTTTGAAAATTATGGAATCAAAAGCATTGATACGGCTCGAGATAGGCTGAGCCATCTCGTGGTAAGTGATTCAACGATTTATAATACCTTCAATGCATTTTTGGCCGGTCCGAATTACGCTGAATATATAAGGATCTCCAATATGGATATTCATAATAACTATTATGGCTTATATCTTTCTTCCGGCAATATCACAGCGTCGAATAACAAAATAACCGACAACGGTTATGGTGTGTACCTTTTGGGGACCGGCATTGTGAATAATGCTCATGGAAACCTTTCCAATTCTCTTATTAATCATAATGGCGTTTATTCCATTTATACGGAAGGTGTGACTGTCGGTTTTAATTTTATCGGCAATAACATCTTTGATGGAAATATTTATTTGAAAAATTCACGTGGGATAAATATAACCAACGGTATCATTGACGTTAGTAATTATTATTTCGAAGGTGGCAATCGCAATTATGTGAGAAATAATTACATCTACAATGCTCGCACTAATACCCCAAACCACGATTACAATGGCGTCGCAGATAATACGATTATGGCAGATAACTATATTCCATCAGGAGGGTTTATAGATCAAAATTATGCGTTGCTCTCCGATGGTTTATTGACGTATACAAATGGCAACCTTGGCATCGGAACAGCGACCCCCAAGGGGCGTCTGCACGTCGTCGGCTCCGGTTCCTTCACAGGTACTCTCTCCGGTGCCTATATACATGCCGAGAAAGGGCTTAGCAGCAGCGGAACACTCGTCTGGGAAGGCGCAGGTTCTGGCTCTTCCTTATATATCGCATCATCATTGCAAGGTGTCGGCCTCACCGACTGTGATATCGCCGGAACATCAAAGCTCCTCTGGGACGCAACAACTGGACGATTCTCCTGCGGAAGTGATCAGGGTGGATCGAGCTCCAACTGGTCGAATACCGGATCGTTAATGGGAGCATTTGATACGCGGTATGTGAACATTGCCGGTGACACCATGACCGGCGCTCTCACCATCAACCTCACGTCCGGATATATCGGACTCCGAGTGATCCAGACAGCCTCGGGAAGTATCTTCCATGCGGAGAAGAGTTTAACGTCTTCGGGACAGATCATCGTTCGACAATCCGGCGACTCCCAAGGTTCCGGCGCACTGACCGTCACCAATACCACCCGTTACGGCACAGGGGCATACATGGCAGCAAGCGGAGCCATTCTGGTGTTGGATAGTGTGGGCGGCAGAGCGGGCAGTCCCCTGTCGCCACATATCCTGTTTGGGTATCAGGGGAACTTCGATACCTCTCTTTCTCGCAGGTCAGCTGGAGTATTGGAAACAAAGGGAACGTTCTCGGGTGCGCTCATTACCCAGAACGGAGCGGGGAGCAACTACTTCCTGGGGAATGTGGGTGTGGGGACGACAGCGTCCGCGGCCAAATTCCATATATACGATACAACGGGTACGACCCAGCCCGTATCGAGCGCAAAAATCATCGGTATTGCAGAAGGTGGCACGACCGCATCCACGAATTATGCTTTTGCGGTCGGAACAGCTGTGACAGCGATGAACACCAGTGCGATGGTGGGCTTAAACTTGTTGTATAACGTTGGCGATGGAACGGCCGCAGGAAATAAAATTGGCGGTATGCAGCTTATGTACAGGAGAAATGATGATGCAAACGCGATAGCGGGAGGCAAATTCCTCATTCAGAAAGAGGCTGTAAGCAATCTTTCATCATTGAGATTTTACACGAACGATACAACGGAAGTGATGACGATCAATACGAGCGGCAACGTCGGTATCGGCAAAACCACTCCCTCCACCAAGCTCGATGTTGCCGGCACCATCTCCGGTTCCACTCTCTTCGCGACGAACAACATTCGTTCGTCGGGATCGTTGATTCTTTCCGGAGCGCAACCGGTGCTGACAGGCACCTATGACACAACCGGCACTGCCCAAGGAGTCACCGTCGCCGGTCGTTACGCTTATGTCGCGGACGGTATAAGCGGACTCCAGATTGTTGCTACCGGTATTCCTGCATCACCGTCGCTCGTTGGTACCTATGACACAACCGGCACCGCCTACAGCGTCTCCGTTGCCGGTCGTTACGCGTACGTTGGAGACAATACGAGCGGACTCCAGGTCATCGACATCAGCACGCCTGCATCTCCCACATTGGCCGGCACCTACGACACAACCGGCGACGCCTACGGCGTCACCATTGCCGGTCGCTACGTCTACGTCGGAGACGGTACGAGTGGTCTGCAAGTCGTTGGCATACAGGGCATCGACGCACCCAGCGCAACCATCGGCGCAATCGAGACCCATAGCTTGAATGTCCGTGAATCCGCACGCATCAACGCCAACCTGACGGTCGATCGCGGACTCACGGTGGGAGACGGCTTGTATGTCTACGGCCAAACCTCCATGCGCGCCTTCTCCGGATCGGCCCTTACCCTGTCAACACAGGATCGCGGAGGTGCACCCGCCCTCAATGTCCGCGGCACCATCTCCGGTTCGCTCATTACGCAGAACGGTGCGGGAAGCAACTACTTCTTGGGAAATCTCGGGATCGGTACTACGACTCCCAAGGCCCGCTTCACCGTCGTCGGCTCCGGTGCCTTTACGGGAACACTCTCCGGTTCTGCATTGAACATTCAAGGAGGAACGAGTTACGTGCTCGGGAACCTCGGCATCGGCAAAACATCCCCTTCGACAAAGCTCGATGTGCTGGGCACCATCTCCGGCTCCCTCATTACCCAGAACGGAGCGGGAAGCAACTACTTCTTGGGGAATCTCGGCATCGGCGATACAACCCCTGCATCACTCTTTACTGTTGGGAACGGAGACCTCTTCCGAGTGGATACAGATGGTCATCTGGGAATGGGAACGGCACCTCTCGCTCAGCAGTTAGTGCGCATTATTGCCACGACAAGCGGAGGCACTGGGCAGGCTGGTATGGTTGTTTTAGTAACTGGCGATTCAAGCGGAACATCATCAATCGATGGAATATCAGCACAAATTGCAACCTCCGCAGCCGCATATACAGTCGCCACTGCGCGAGGTTTGCGCATCAATGATGCGACACTCGGTGCGGGGTCGGCCATCACGGCGCAGGTGGGTGTGGATGTCCTGGATCAGACAAGGGGAACATCGAACTACGGACTCCGCTCGCTGGTGACATCGGGAACCAATAAATGGAATATCTATGCATCTGGTACTGCACAGAATTACTTGGCAGGGAATCTTGGCATCGGCAAAACGGTCGCCGCCACCAAGCTCGAAGTTGTCGGTACGATCTCTGGCTCCCTCATTACCCAGAACGGGGCTGGGAATAACTACTTGATGGGGAATGTGGGCATCGGTACCACGGCACCCAAAGCCCTGCTCGACGTCGCCGGCACCATGTCCGGAAAGATTCTGGTCCTGAGCAGGCTCCAGAACATCGGCGCCACCCAGAGCGCGATCTGTGTCACCGCCACCGGTGCCATCCTCAAAAACGGCGGCACCAGCACCTGTCTCGTTTCATCTCTGCGCTTCAAGCATGACGTTGCGAGCCTTGATAACAATGCCCTCTCCCTCATCGGCGCCCTCCGGCCTGTTTCCTACCGCGACAATGCGACAAACATTCTGAACGTCGGTCTCATCGCCGAAGAAGTGCAGCAGATCGATCCCCGTCTCGTCTTCTACGAAGCCGACGGTACGACGGTCCGCGGTGTGAAATACGAGAACTTCACGGCGCTGCTTGCCAAGGGCATCCAAGAATTGAACACGCGCACGAGCGGCATCACCGCCAACTCAGGCACGACCATCAGCTCCTCTACCGGCAACGGTGCAGCAAGCCTTCTGACCCTCACATCCAATGTTTCCTCCACCGGCAATACCGTGCTACGCGTCAACGCGTCGGGTTCTGTCTTCACGGACGGCACCTACAACAGTTCCGGTGCCGACTACGCAGAATGGTTCTACAGCAAGGATACTCTGAAGCAGGGCGAAGTCGTCTGTATCGATATTACCAAGAACAATGCGGTGGAACGCTGCAAGAGCGACGCCGACAGCAATGTGATGGGTATCGTCTCCACCAACCCCGCCTTCATTGGAAATAGCATTGGCGGAGCAAGTGGCATCATTCCTCCGGGCTACGCGCTCATCGGTCTCATCGGACAGGTTCCTGCCAAGGTCATAGCCGAGGATGGTGAGGCGATCCGTCCGGGAGATGCACTGACTGCCGCCGCGATTCCGGGCTATGCACGCAAGGCAAAGGCAGGTGAATCCACTGTCGGTGTCGCCCTTGAAGGGTTGGCATCCGGCAAGGGAACGGTCAATGTATTGATCTCCCGCCGCAACAGCTCCATGACCGTCGACGCCGTCGGACAGAAGGTCTTGGACACGATCGCGTCAATGGAAATCGAAGATGAAGTGCAGATCATGGTCAGTGCGGCACTCGGAGATCTCAATGTGGATGATCAGATCACCGCAGAGGTGACACGGCAGATCGAGGTGATTGCTGCGCAGAATGCGGATATCGAGACGATGAAACTGGATATCGCATCCCTGAAGACGCAGATCGCCGGTATGGGATCATCTACGGGTACGGGCACCGCCGCGCTGGGCGGCGTACAGACGTTCGATTCGAACGTCTCTACATTGGAAATCGATGGCACACTCGTGACTGGAGGCAATGCAAGAATTGGAGGCGATCTCACCATCGACGGCACCCTCAATGCCTCTTCCCTCTTTGTCCCGAATGGCCTGACTATTGATGGAGGAGTGGTGATGCAAGGACTCTTGGATGCACAGAATCTGCATGTATCCGATGAAGCGATCATTGATGGAACACTTACCATCAATGGAACCTTGAACCTTGCATCGGGTGCAACCTTGAATCTCGGTTCCGGCGCCCTGACGATGGATCAATTGATTGTCGAGAATGCACTGTTCGTGATGGGTGATATCACCATCAAGGGCATGGCCACCTTCCTGGGCGACATCAACGTGCAGGGTGAACTCGTCATGAGCAACAAGTACGCAGGCTTCGCGATGATCCCGAAAAACGGAACATCTGTGACGATCTACTTCGGATCCGGATTCAAAGCGACACCGGTGGTAAGTGTCACGCCAAATGACTTCGTCTTCACAGCCTGGAGAACGGCACCTGTCACACAAACCGGATTTACGATCGAACTCGCAGGACCCGCAGACCGCGACGTCACCTTCTCCTGGATCGCGCTGGGTGTCTCTAACCCTGTAATGCTCAATGCAGAACTGACGGATGAGGGAACGATCATCTTCCCGCTCGCTTCGGACAACATTCCTGTGTCCTCCAACATGGCATGGAACGCCTGCATCCGCAACATCACGATGCTCGATGAATCCGGACAGCCACTCTCCTGTGCTCGTTACCACGATGCCTACACCTGGACACACCCGGATCTGCAGATCAGTTTCGTCTGGAACACATCCATGACTCCTCCACTCCTCCAATTGCCTGCGGGCTACACCGCACGAGTGACGGAAGATGCGCAGGGCATCATTGATGCGATTAGTGGATCGGAGAATCCGGCAGCAGGCGCCAGCCCTGATCCTGTCGTCGAAGAGACTCCTGCCGAGGAACCTGTTGTAGAACCTGTTGTGGAAGTGGCTCCTGCAGAAGAACCAGCTCCGGAACCAGAGGGAACGCCGGAGGAAGAACCTGCTCCCGAAGAAGCGCCGGTGCCGGCTGAGGGGGCAACGGAGAGCCCGGCGATCTAAGTATCTCGCTGGCTTCTGGATAACCTCCCCAGCTGCTAGACAACCTCCCCCACCCCTAGCCCCCGTAAAGGGGCGTTGCCCCACGGGGCTTTTACGCCCTCCCCAGCTGCTAGACAACCTCCCCCACCCCTAGCCCCTCCCCCGCGAGGGGAGGGGAACATACATATGATCGGATAGAATGAAGAACATTTTCAATATCATGAAGTACTTCTTCATTGATAAATCGGATGATTTCGATTCCCTCATTATTCATTTCATCCGTACGGATCGCATCATTTTCCTTTTGAGTTGAGTCATCATGAATGGAGCCGTCCACTTCAATACCTAATTTTGCTTTGTCACAATAGAAATCAAGGATCCTCCCTCTCACCGGGTTCTGCCGCCGAAATCGGACACCGAGCTGATCGAAGCGCAGAAATTTCCACAAATATTCTTCCGCCTCTGTCGGATTCTTCCTCATCTCACGAACATGCTGCAGCACTGATCCGTTCACCTGAGGTTTTACCTTGTATTCCTTTTCTTCGTGCTCCCTTCCCCTCGCGGGGGAAGGGCTGGGGATGGGGGAGGGCATGGGTAAAGAAGACATAGGAAACTAATAGCAACCTACCAAGTAGTCAGCGCATCAAACCCCATCAACACCCCATTCATAATCCCATGAACCCACCCCGACAAGATCGGAAACGGCAGCAACGATTCACCGAAGACAAGGAACAGTAGAATCCACTGCCCATACTGCATAAACCGGTCATAGCCCTCATGCCAGTCATCGGGCAAAAACACATAGAGGATCTTACTGCCATCAAGCGGTGCCAGCGGAAACAAGTTGAAGGCCATCAATGCCAAGTTCACATAGAGCGACGCACCGAGAATTTGACCGATGATCGTCATGACAGGAGATCCCCCGCCGATATCGAGTAGTCCGTACACTCCTCCACCCATCTGTAACGGAAGCACGGACAAGAGAATGAACGCGCCGAATGCGAGAACGAGATTGCTAAAGGGGCCGGCAAGCGCGACCAGCGACGTATCCCGTGCGTAGTGCTTAAACGCATGCGGGTTCACCGGTACGGGCTTTGCCCACCCGAACCCCACCACCAAAAACATCAACGCTCCAAGGGGGTCAATATGCGCAATAGGGTTAATCGTGAGCCGCCCTTCGTGCCGTGCGGTATCATCCCCCAACTGGAATGCCGCAAACGCATGCGCCCATTCGTGAATGGAGAGCGCGATGAGGACGGCGATGATGTAGGTGGGATTTAAAAATTGCACGAGGGGAGGATACAGAAGATCCAGAGGATCCAGAAGACTCAGAAGATCTGCTTCCTGCCCCCTCCTCTGGATCCTCTGGATCCTCTAAGTCCTCTGAGCCCTCTGAGTCTTCCCATCTCTTGAAAGTTCCCGTTGACTCTTAGGTAAACCCCCATTAACCTGCCAGAACTTATGGCAAGGATCTGCGCTAAAACCGGCAAGAAGACGACGTTCGGTAACACCCGAAGCCACTCGCTGCGCTCCACACGCCGCACATGGAAGGTGAATCTCATCAAAAAGCGTGTGTTTGACCCTGCAACAGGTGAATTCAAGACAATGCGCGTTGCCGCTTCGTACCTCCGCACGCTCGCGAAGAGGATGCAGCAGGGGAAGCGAGTATAAAGTATTGGGTATTGAGTATTAGGTATGATGACGATGCTCTTTTTCGTATACCCAATACCTAATACTCAATACCCAATACTACCACCATCCACTGACCCTTTTCGTGTTTGCTTAATAACACCGCGATCCCGTTTTTCAGCAACCATCTTCTCTTTCGCACGCTTGGATCGCCTTTTCTTTTGCTTACGGATCTTAAACGCAGCCTTGGTAATGCGCGACTCCTCCCCTTTCTCCTTCTCTTCCAGCTTGAGAATCAGGAGCTTCCACGCACTTAAGCGGTTTTTGCTCTGTTCGCGGTGCTTCTGCATTTTTACTTCGATGCCCGTTGGCAGGTGAATAAGCTGAACGACGCTCGATGTCTTATTGATCTTTTGCCCCCCATGACCGCTCCCACGGACAAAGCGCTCCTCCACGTCTTCTGGCTGAATCTTCAACTCCTCCGCCAAAGCCAGAAGGTCTGGCGACAATTCGATGGGAAACGACATACGCCAATCGTAGCATGAGACGGCTTGTCGGCCGTAGCCCAGAGGCGAAGGCTGAGGAAGGGCATGGGGAGAAGGCGGATCGCCTTGGAGTATAGAGCAAATTGCCTATACTATGCCCCGCCTTGGAGAGGTCGCATAGATGGCGCCTTGTGCGCCATCGCACATCCTCATCATTGGTCGTTCTGTCTTAATCTTTGGAGAGGTCGCATAGTGGCCTAGTGCGCACGCTTGGAAAGCGTGTAGATCCGCAAGGGTCTCGGGAGTTCGAATCTCCCCCTCTCCGCCATTCGACTCGCAGCCGCTGCGCGGCAATGCTCGCTCATGGTCGTCGCGCCTCTTGGCGCTCCGGCCATTCCTTTACTGAATCGAATGACCCTGAGCGAAGCCGCAGCGGAGTCGAAGGGCCCTTTTCGATTACAACAAAAACAGCCCCGAAGGACTGCTTTATAATCGCTGAATGTAGAATTATTTCTTCTTCACCTCACACGAGCAGCCGCAACACTTCATCGCAGTCTTTTGCAGGAAGAACAAGCACAAGACCAACGCGACAATGGAGAGCGATCCTGTGGATGTACCGAATGCAAAGCCGCTCGAAAGCACGTGCGCCTTAAAGACACCGACTAGTGCAGCGAGGGTAACAACGGCATTCAGCACGAGTGACACGAGGGACAATGCATCGCACGCGGCACAGGCCATACCTTTTTTCTTAGACTTACCAAACATAGAGAGGAGGAGGAAAGTGGATAAAAGTGTACCACCACGGAAAATGAGAACAATTCTGTACACATGAAACGGATTGACGAAATCCTACTTCCTTACTTCCATACCTCCTACCTTCCTTACCCCCGAATCTGTATTCTATGCTCGTATGAAAATTTCTCTCGAATGGTTGGGTCAGTTTGTCACGTGGACCGATTCTGACCCTGCTGTCATCGCCGAGCGCTTAACACGTTCCACTGCCGAGGTGGAAGAACTGGAAGTACAAGGGGCACTGCTCGCACACTGCTGCGTGGGGGAAATCGTATCGCTCAAACAACACCCCGATGCAGACCGCCTCAAGTTGGCAGAAGTAAAAACTGATAAAGGGATAAAGAATGTCGTGTGCGGAGGAACAAACTTATATGAAGGCATGCTCGTGGCCTTTGCGCATGTCGGGGCGACCGTGAAGTGGCATGGTGGTGAATTGATGAAACTTGAACCGGTGAAGATCCGCGGAGTTGCAAGCGAAGGGATGATTTGTGCTGCAGAGGAGCTGGGGCTGGAATCGCTGCTACCTCCCAAACCGGAAGATGGCGAACGACCGGTTATTGATCTTTCACGAATGAATGGCGTACAGACGAGCGGCGCGCGCGTCTCTACCCCTCTTCGCGATGCCCTTCATTTAACTGATACGGTGCTGCATTTCAGCAATACCGCCATCACCGCACGACCCGATCTCTTCTCACACATCGGCTTCGCCCGTGAGTGTGTCGCACTCGGCCTCGCAAAGCCTAAAAAGACTGCTGTAAAGACGTCCCACGGGGACGTCTCTCGTCGCACCAAAAAGAGCGAAAGCCTCGCCATAAAAGTCGACTGCCCCGACCTCGTCCCCCGCTACCTCTCCGCATCGCTCTCCCTAGACTCGCTGGGGGAAACGCCCGAGTGGATGAAGCAGCGACTCGCGTCCGTGGGAATCCGCAGCATCAGTCTACCGGTCGATATCACCAACTACGTGATGATCGAAATCGGCGTCCCTATGCACTGCTTTGATGCAGACGATATCGACGGAACAGTTCACATGCGTCTCAGTACGAAAAAGGAGAGCTTGATGACCCTCGACAATAAAAAATGGGATCTGCCCGAAGGCTGTTTAGTCTTAAGTGATGACAAAGGTGTCTTCGACCTTGTCGGCATTATGGGAGGACTTCGCAGCAGCACGAAAGATTCTACGAAGAACATTTTCCTCCATGCACTCTCAATTGATCCAGTCACTATTCGCAAAGCGATCATTGGTACAGGGCTACGCACCGACGCCTCTACCGTCTACGAAAAAGGCGTACCGGGCATCACGACAGAACAAGGCTTTTACCGGGCATTGGAGCTGATGTTGGAGCTGATCCCCGGTGCTAAACTTGCATCAGAAATCGACGAGAAAGGGCATAACGGAAAAGCTCCATCGATCAAACTTTCACTTGATGACGTTCGTGCCACACTCGGCCTTAATATTGGTGACAAAGAGATTGTAAAAATCTTGGAGGATCTAGGATGTGAAGTAAAAGAAGAAAAAGCTAAAAGCCAAAAGCTAGAAGCTAGAAGCTCCACCGTTACACCGCCATTGCATCGATTGCGCGATCTCGTTGGCCCTCATGATATTCTCGAAGAAATAGGCCGCATTCACGGCTTCGATAAAGTAGAACCCGTCATGCCAAGCGCACCCATGCAGCTCCCCAAGCGTGACCTGCGTCTCCACAAGCTCCGTGAAGACTTGGTACGCAGCGGCTACTGGGAACTCATGCCACTCTCGTTTGTGAGCCCCCAGTTACTCGAGCGCTGTAACTTAGATCCCAAAGAAGCGATCAAGGTAAAAAACCCGATCGGAGAAGAGACGTCACTCATGCATACCTGCCCCCTGCCTCAACTCCTGGTCCATGCAGAACACATGCTGCCACGTGCCGAAGGGTCACTCAGTACGTTCCAATGCGCCAATGTGTTTGATGCCAAGGGGAACCAGACATTTGCACTCGGGATGCTCCTCTCTGCAAAAGAAGAAACAGATTTGTTGGATGATCCACTCTTGGTGATCAAAGGACAACTCCTGGATGCCGTTGCAGCAACTGGCCAGAGTGTCGAGATCCATGAGATGAAAAAAGTACCGGCAATTGCTCACCCTGGGCGATCGGCAGACGTCGTGTTCCGCGGGAAATCGATCGGTAAGATCTACGAAATCCACCCTGTCGTGCGCCAACGCTTCGGTCTGACTCATCGGGTTGCAGGGGCGACTCTCGACTTATCGACTCTGCTCGCCTCTCCATCGCCTGTTGCCGTGCAGAAAAAGCTCTCGATCTTCCCTGCTGTGACGTACGACGTCACGGTTACGCGAACACAGAAAGATGCACTGGGTCCGCTGCTACGTAAACTACGCAGTGGGAGCGAGCTTTTGGAAGCTGTGTCCGTCCACGATCTATACGCCGGGAAACCTCTGGAGAAAGGCTCCTACAACCTGACACTGAGATTTGTGTACCGGGCGAAGGATAGGACGCTGACGGAGGAGGAGGTGAAGAAGGAGCATGGGAAAGCGCTGGGAATGGTGCAGTGAGTCAATCGACAATGTTTCCATACTTCCATAGCATCGCAAGCAACTTCTCCCCCTTAAAACATGCGCGCCGCTCTTCCTTCTTCCGCTCTTGTTGTTGCAGTGATTGCAGTGGCTTCGTCGATTGTTGTGTTTTCACAATTGACTGCGCAGATATATCCGTCAAGTACCAGCCCAATACCAATATCAAGACCAACTCCATATTTATGTGAATATGAGGTTCCGGCGGCTACCGGTTGTACTGGTGCAGATAGAGTAATATGGCAAGGCAATTTACGAATAATGACCATATGCAGATACGGAGTTGGTACAATACTGCCCAACAGATATGCCCCTCCCCCTTACTGCAGATGTGATTCTTATGGATATTGCAGTCCCATCACCTTATCAACGTCGACATCAACCTCCAGTTCAGCATCCTCAAGATCATCGTCTTCTAAAGCATCATCTAAATCTTCATCTTCCAGTGTGATGGATTGTCTAAGCTTAAATGCATTGAATGCAATCCCACAATGCCCTGCAAGCGCAAAATGCTCCACACCGGGAACATCCTGCCAGACAGTTTTTATAAACAACGATTTAACGAAGCCAACCTGCGGATGCCGCACACAATCATCGTCATCTTCATCATCCTCAATAGTAGCATGTTTTGGACCGTCCTTCGCTTGTCCCACCAATGGCAATTGTTCGACAAAACCCAATACAACGTGTCGGACAAAAACGATAAATGGCGCAGCTATATGTGGATGTTATTTACCGGATGCAGCAACATATAAAGCTCGGTGATATAATCAAATGCATGTCCATCGTCACAAAAACCGGCGACAAAGGCGAAACCGGCCTGTTTGGCGGACAGCGAGTACCCAAAGACGACGTACGGATCGAAACGATCGGCACGGTGGATGAACTGAATGCTGTGCTTGGGATGGTCATCGCATCGCTGCGGGCGACCTCCCCCTTCCCCCAGCCCCTTCCCCCGCGAGGGGCAGGGGAGCGCCATGAGGAAGACTATAGATGCAACCATCAAATCAATGGATCGGTGCTGGAGCATGCTCGGGAAATGCGTAAAAGTCCGACGAACGCCGAAAAGTATTTATGGCATCATTTACGCTCCGATCAACTTGGCATCCGCTTTCGTAAACAGCATCCTATAGGAGGGTATATTCTGGATTTTTACTGCCCGAAAGCAAAACTCGGCATCGAAGTAGATGGCCCGATTCATGATGATCCTATGCGGCAAGAAGCAGATGATCGGAGGACAGATAAACTCAGTGACGAAGGAATATTCATTCTGCGCTTTAAAAATGAGGAAGTGTTGTACGACACAAAAACAGTACTCAACACCATCCGCATGCACATTCATCCCCCTCCCCTCGCGGGGGAGGGGTTAGGGGAGGGGGAGGCTGTTGATGAAAAGGAAAAGTTAGGAATAGGAGAGGATTTGATCAGAATGCTCACAAAAATCCAAAACACCCTCTTCACCCTCGGTGCCGACCTCGCGACCCCCCACGAAAACAATAAAGCCGTAGTCCCGCGTATCGAAAAAGAGCACATTGAGGAAATTGAAGGGTGGATTGCGACCCTCGAAGAAACCCCCTTACCCCCCTACTTCATTTTGCCCGGGGGATCGAAATCTGCAGCCGAACTACACCTTGCACGGGCAATGTGCCGACGAGCTGAACGGTGTACTGTCACACTCTCCAGGCGCACAGAGATCGGATCAAACGTCGTACAATACTTGAATAGACTCAGTGATTTCCTATTTCTCGCGTCTTTAGAGGCAAATCGCCTCGCAAACGTCGAGAATATTCGCGTTTCGTATTTCTAGTGTCACATCCGCTTGACGGCTATCCCCTATGTTCTGTAGCCTTCACCGGCTTTTCTGCGCCCAAGAATGGACGCGTTCAACTCTTCAACATGTTAGGTAAACTCAAATGGCGTCGGCGTCTGCGTAAACACGGTTTCTTGTCTCGTATGATGACAAAGGACGGTCGCCGCGTACTTTCCCGCCGTCGTTCGGCTGGCAGAAAGCGTTTGACGGTGCAGAAGAAGACGAAGTGAGAGTAATAGGGATTAGAATACTAGAATAATAGGATTCGTCGTTTTCCCCTATTACTCTATTATTCTAGTACTCTATTATTCACGCTCGTATGCTCCGTTTCCTCCATACCCTCTCGGCCGTCCTCTTCTATGTCCTGGCCGGGACCTTCTTTCTCGCACTGATGCTCGCGGCCAATAACATTGCCGCACATGCATCACGTGTATGGCTGGATATCAGCGATCTGCCGCTTCTCTGCGCGGGACTCTTATTCGGGGGCCTCAGCTTGTACCGCAGCATCCGCCGCGACAGCGATATGTTCCACGCCCTGCTTGCCGGTATTGCCCTCCCCCTCCTGATTTTATTTTCCATCCTCCTGATTGCTAATTTTTTACCGATGTCCTGACAATCTGTGCTGCGGCCACCCATAGCCGCGCTGATGCACCCATAGCCGCGCTAAAATCTGTGATCTAGATTCATCACCATCCTCGTCCTATTACTCTATTATTCTATTATTCCGATCGCCCCTATGTACACCCTCGACACTCTCCCCTCCGGCCTCCGTGTCCTCACTGCTCCCGTCGAAGGCACTGCGGCTATCACCGTGATGCTCTTTGCCGGTGCAGGGTCACGCTACGAAAAAGATTCTGAGCGCGGCATCAGCCACTTTTTGGAACACATGTTTTTTAAAGGGGGCAACAAATATAAGACGACCGAAGAAGTGAGTGCGGCGATCGACGGTGTGGGTGGGGATTTCAATGCATTCACCGGCAAAGAATACGCAGGCTACTACGTCAAAGTTGCCGCTAAGCAGAGCGACCTTGCGTGTGATGTGCTGAGCGACATGATGCTGCATGCAAGCTTCCCACCGGAAGAAATTGATAAAGAGCGCGGCGTGATTATGGAAGAAGAAAAAATGTACCAAGACACCCCGATGTACCGCGCAGGGTGGGATTTTGAAGAAGTTCTCTTTGGTGATCACCCGCTTGGCTGGGACACAATCGGTACCGAGAAAGTGATTATGAGCGTACAGCAGGCAGACTTTAAAAAGCATCGCGATGCGCTGTATACCGCAGCCAACACCGTGCTCGTTTTTTCGGGAAACATTACGCAGCAGCGCGCACTGGAACTCGCTAACCAATACTTCGCGAACCTCGATGGCGATGCCAAGCAGACCTTCGAAGCGCTCACCAAGTACGGCGACAAAAAGATTTTTCTCCGCGATAAAAACACCGAGCAGGCGCACCTGGTCATCGGCGTCCCGAGCGTGTCTTCACAAGACCCCGATCACTTCACGCATAAAATGCTTGCCGTGATCCTCGGCGGCAACATGAGTTCCCGTATGTTCCTGCGCATTCGCGAAGCACGCGGGCTCTGCTATTACATCTCGACCGAAACAGATAGTTACCTGGATGCCGGTGCGCTCTCGACCCGTGCAGGCGTAGACCAGAACCGCTTGGATGAAGCGATCAGTGCCATTATTCATGAGTACGATGAATGTGCGGCGCACGGCGTCACCGACATCGAACTCAACCGTGCCAAAGAATACCTGAAAGGGAAAATCACGCTCGACTTGGAAGACAGCGAGGAGCGCGCGCACTTCTACGGCAAACAAGTACTCCTCTACCCCGGCGTCCGCGATCTGCCTGAATACCTCGCGAAAATCGATGCCGTTACCAAGGAAGGCGTCGATGCACTGGCTAAGAGATTGCTTACACGTGATGCCCTGCGCCTTGTCGTGATCGGGAAAAAACTGGATGAGACACGGTTCGCGCATTTGATGAATGGATGATGTATCATGCGTGCGCTTTCCCATACATTCATTATGACAATCACTCGCATTCTCAACTCCGCCGTTGCCGCCATGCTCTGCATCGGTATTTCTGCCCCTGCATTCGCCGCCTCAACAACGGACGAAATCCTCGCCAAGCAAAAGGAATACCAGGCTGACGAGGTATGCACCGGCCGTACCGACAAAAACCTCGGTAAATGCATCGGGGACGCACTTAAGCGTATCAAGGCTCTACGAAAGGAATTTGCCGACGCACTCGATGTCGAGCGCAAAGCCTGGTACGACGAACACGCAGGACTTGGTGTAAGCACCGAGTATTCCACTGCATTGCAGGAATTTATCGCCGCTACAACCGCAAAGCGTAAACTCTTCAACGACCAGCAGCGCATCATCGAGAAGCTGTTCTTCAACTCACGCAAGGATGTCCGTGAAAACGCAACGTCAACGACAACAACCTATACAACGAACGTCAATGCAGCGGCAATGGAAGCAGCAACTCTTAAGTGCGCCAAAGAATCCGATGCACGTGGGCTGCGCCTATGTCTCCGCCAGCAGCTGAAACTCATGGACCCCGCCACCCGCCAATTAAACATCAGCCCGGCAGGGACGCGGTCGAATTGATCTCCGCTTGCTTTTACAGGTTCTAATGTGCACAATCTGCGGCCAAGAATGGCCGCGCTAATATCTATCATCTGTTTCCCCCTACCCACAATGGAACGCACTCTGATCCTCCTGAAACCCGACGCCGTCACCAAGCATGTCTGCGGCAACGTCATCAACCGCTTTGAACAGGCCGGGTTTTCTATCCGCGGTTGCAAAATGATGAATCTAAGCTCCGACATTCTTCGCGAGCACTACGCACACATTGCCGATAAGCCATTTTACCCATCGGTCGAGCAGTTCATGCAGAGCGCGCCTGTGATCGCATTGGTCCTGGAAGGAGACGACATCATCGCCAAGATGCGCGAGATGCTTGGCGTGACAGACTGTCTGGCCGCTGCACCGGGTACCATCCGCGCAGAACTCGGCAGCAAAGAAGAGGGTCTCAGCAAAATGGTAAATATCGCTCATGCATCCGACTCGCTCGAGGCCGCAAATGCAGAGGTGAAGCGGTTCTTTAAAGAGGATGAACTGTTTAGCTACTGATCAACTATAAACAACCCATAAAAAAGAGGCCCCGCTGGGACCTCTTTTTTATACAAATCAGTGTTTTGCCTGTGCAGCATCTATCGCCTCCTGCTTTGCGTCGGCAAGCATTTGCTCAAGTGAAGGTGCGACAAGTCGTGGGCTTTGGACCTCCCTCACAGTGTCTTGAGCAATATCTCTGGCCAAACCAAGCATCAATTTCCACTCGTAAGGAAGTGCTCTGTCGGACAGAGTGTCTTTCGTATCTTTTGGATCAATATCGACGTATGCATATTTCACCACCGGACCTGCATCCTTTTCGTCAATCACTCTATGTGCGACAACAACTGAATGATTCATTGTCGCTACACCTCCATGTGCATCCAGTAACTTTTTCCTAAATCTTAACACAGCATCGTGCACTGTTTTTCCTGCCATTTTCTCGCCACCAAACTCAGGTAATGGACCCGGATGCTGGTTATAGATGTGCCCTGCGTATCGAGCCACAACATTGGGCGGTGTGTGGGGCAACCACCCAAGCTGCATGACATCGGTGACGCCATGCTCTTCCAAAATATCGATAATCCGCTGGCCAAATCCCAGTGGATCTTCCGGATACTCCGGATAATCCATCGTACGTACTCTTTCTACAGGGCAAAAGTACTTCATTCGATCCATCGCCCCAACATTGCTCCGGCTCGAAACTACACAAGAAATTTTGGCACCGGGGACTTCGCCCGCGGCAACCAAGGTTGCAACATAGTTTGCTGTCGATGCCGATCCACTGGCCAGAATACCGAGACGCGTCATAGGGATACGAAAAAGAGATAGTACGCCATCGTACCGCGAGTGGCATAAAACACAATGATGTTACTTACACCCACATCCCTCTTCGCCCCGCAGAGCTTCTGTGGAGTGGGGGCCTTCTTTACACTGGCAAGCTCCTCCGTTCTGACACACGCATCCTTGCGAAGCACCTTCAACGTCCAACTTAAACCTGCCATCACGATAATCGATCGTTGATCCACCGATCACCGCCAATGTGACCGGAGATGCGCTGACCGTGATATCGGCTTTCTGAAACAGCAGATCGTCCTTACCTGCTTTTGCGACAATCTCCATACTAAACCCACCCGTTTCATCGAGCCCGACTTGCAACACAAAGCCTGCCTTCTCTTCCGTCGCCAGAATGTTTGAGAGTGCGGTCGCAGCATCGTCTGTCACGACGATCAACTGCGGGCGCTCGGGACGCCGTGCCAAGAGAACATGAAGATCTGCAAGAAGATCATTGATATCCTCCTCTTTCATACTGTGCATGTTGGCAGCATCCTCCAGAATCTCCGCCCCCCCGATGCTGCATCCGTTGCAATGCAGTCCGTACTGCGCAAACACCCCCTCGGCCTCCGGAAGAATAGTCAAAATATCAGCCACCCGCATCGATCGTGTAATAAGATTTTCCTGATGTTCTGCGGCCAGGAATGGCCGCTCTTGAATCTTTTTCGCAGATGTCACTGGCAAAGAAGGCATGGGTGACTTATGGTAGCACCATGTTGATGCCAAACCGCCTTCTTTCGCTGGCAATTCTCCCTATCATCACCCTCTTTGTAGGGTGGCAATTGGGCGCAATCAGTCAGACGGGGCAAATTAATGACCTTAAACACCGATTAGACGGTCTCTCGGGACTCACGGCATCGGGCGCGGTTGCAGGTGACCCCGAGAAAGAAGTGGACCTGTCGCTGATGTGGAATGTATGGAGACTCCTGCAGACCAAATACATCGAACCCGGCGATCTGGAAGCGAGGAAAATGTCGCTCGGTGCCGTTGCCGGCATGGTCAGCGCCGTCGGTGACCCATATACGGTCTTTATGACGCCCAAAGAAAACACCGACTTCCGCCAGGGGCTAAGCGGCCACTTACAAGGAATCGGCGCACAGCTAAGCCAGAGCGGAACGTTTGTCGTGGTCGTCTCGCCCATCAAAGGCTCCCCCGCTGCCAAAGCCGGTCTGCAACCCGATGACGTGATTTTGCAGATAGATGGAAAAGATATTACCGGCCAAAGCTTAGAAGAAGTCGTCAGCCAGATCCGCGGCCCCAAAGGCAGCACGGTGAAACTCGGCATCGGACGTGAGGGGGAAGATGACCTGCTCAATATTGCAATCGTGCGCGACGACATCACCGTCCCCAGTACCGAGTACGAAGTGAAGAGTGGGACCGGCGGTGACATCGGCTACTTGGCCATCAACCAATTTGGAGACGAGACTATTGGAGAAGTACGGCAGATTCTCTCTGGAGTAGACGCAAAGAAACTCAAAGGATTCATCATCGATCTTCGCTACAACGGCGGAGGCTACCTGGACGGCGCCGTCGAACTGGTCTCCCTCTTCCAGAAGCAGGGTAAGGTCGTGGATGTAGCGGGCAGAGGTGATGAACCCCAGCGCCACTATGTCAACGGCAAGCCGATCTTGGCTGATATTCCATTGGTTGTCATCGTGAACGAAGGCTCTGCCAGTGCATCGGAAATTACGGCGGGGGCTCTGCAAGATAATAAGCGCGCAACGATTGTCGGCGTAAAAAGCTTCGGCAAAGGAACCGTGCAGGAAGTAATCGACCTTGCCGGCGGCACCAGCTTGCGTGTCACGATCGCCCATTGGCTGACGCCGAATGGACGCAACCTGAGCAAAGAAGGCGTGATCCCTGATGTGATCATCGAGCGAACGCGTGAGCAGATGATCGCGGGACAGGATCCGCAGCTGGAGAAGGCGATGGAGGTGCTCTTAAAATAAAGAGAGCTAGAAGCTGAAAGCCAGAAGCTATAAGCTAACGACCGTGCTCCGCCTCCCCTCTTCCCTCGAACGTCGACTCGCTGAGATCTTCCCCAAGATCCGCGACCGCGAGCAGTTTGTAAAAGAAACACTCGAAGAGGCACTGCAAAAGTACGAACCGACAGAGGAGGAGAGCGACAACATCATGATCGGCGGCACCCTCCATTTGTTTTCCGATGGAGGCTCACGCGGCAACCCCGGGCAAGCGGCAGTCGCCTATATTCTGGAAGACCCTATTCGCGGCGAAGTCTTAAAAGAAGGAAAACAGCGCATCGGCGTCGAGACCAATAACGTCGCGGAGTATCGCGCGTTGATTGAAGGACTAAAAGCCGCCGAGAAATTCCACCCCAATCGCCTCATCTGCCACTTGGATTCCGAACTGGTCGTAAAACAGCTCAATGGGGAATACAAAGTGAAGATGCCCGCGTTGCAGGTGTTTTTTGATGAAATCAAAGCGCTCGCCGACGAGCTCCCCGATGTCGTCTTTGTGCATATCCCCCGCGAAGATAACTACCGGGCGGATGCACTGGTCAACCGCGCACTGGATGAACTGCCGGCTCCATCATTTGACGCCAACCGTCCGGGTGCGCCGCAGCAGACCTTGTTTCATGACAGACCCGTTTCTTCGGATCGGCCCGGGGATGATTATCGCAATAGTTTAAGGGGGTCGGGGAGGTAAAGAAAAGGCGGGAGCGAAGTCGAAGGGCTCACCACGACATGCTGCTCTTTTCCCATTTTTCTTTTTTCATTATTCATTCCGTTCCTGCACACTATCCCCGTGTCCACTCGATCCTCGTTTTCCGGCCCCCTCGCACTCTTCGTCTTCCCCGTCCTCTTCGTCATCTTTTTACCGAAAGCGGAAGCCGCCCTCCCAAGCCTCACCTACCGCCACAAACATTTCCTCTACACCATCAACGGAGGCGCAATGACCGGTTGGCAAGGGCAGAGCGAAGTATGGACCTATAGAGAGCGTGTCGTGATCCCCCCTGCCCTCCTACGAGTAGATGGCGACATCGTCCCCACTCTGCCCGAAGGATTTTCGAAGTCGCTCCAGCCATCGTGGAACCTTGATGCAATTGCTGAGACGATCCGTCAAAAAGTGGCGACGCAATTAGAACGCCCCGCCGGCAGCGTGGTTATTAGCCGTAATGCATCGGGCAGTATTATGTTTGAAGGTGTCGGATTCCCCGGGCGCCGGGTAGATCTAACCAAGACTGCCCAGATGACGGTCGACGCACTCACGATGGGCATCACCGACATCACGCTCCCTGTCACCGAAACGCAGCCGCAGATCACGGTGCTCGATGAAGGGCTGAAAGCACAGGGCATTAAAGAAGTAGTGACCGTCGGTGAGTCGGACTTTCATGGCTCCACCCAAAACCGCATCCACAACGTTGTCACGGGCTTGAATAGATTCAACGGACATCTAATCGCGAAAGACGAGACATTCTCGTTCGTGAAAGTGCTCGGCAACGTAGATGCCTCCACGGGCTACCGCAAAGAACTGACGATCGTTGGGGATAAGACACTACCGGAGTACGGCGGAGGACTCTGCCAAGTAAGTTCCACCTCGTATCGCGGCATTTGGGAATACGGATTCCCCATCATGCAACGCAAGAATCACAGCTACGCCGTAAGCTACTATGCTCCGCAAGGGACCGATGCAACGGTATATCCACCAAACGTGGATATTAAATTTAAAAACGACAGCCCCGGTGCACTCCTGATACAAACTGCAATTGATATCCCTAATACCAAGGCCTATTTCATCTACTACGGCACGCGTGATGATCGCACGAGTGTCGTCACCGGGCCCTTCAGCTGGGGATACAAGTCTGCTCCACCACCCCGCACCGAACAGACCACCGAAATCCCCGCAGGAACCAAGCGCAAAGTGGGCGAAGCGGTCCCGGGGCTCCAAGCTGCATGGTTTCGCACGGTTGTGAAGGATGGCAAAGAAACAACCCAAGGGACGTATTCGACGTATCAGGCGCGTCCGCTGTATTGGCAAATCGGGGTAGAAAATCTGACATCAAGCAGCGGGGCGTTGACGAATGTCGGTGGGGCTGAGGCAGTCATATCTGATTAAAGTTCCAAGATCCAAGCACCAAGATCCAAAACGGGCGTCGTTTGGACGACTTGGAATTTGGATCTTGTAATTTAGCTCTTGGACCTTACGCTTGCAGCACAAGCGTCCGCGATTTCATCGGCCTCGCCGCATGTTCATCAATAATTCCATCAAGGAGCGATGCCAATTCGTGATGCGCGGGTGCAAGTTCTGCAAGCGTATCGAACGGCAACGGTGATGCGGATGCATGCAGGAATGCACGCAAGCTATCAGATAGTTCCATAATGCGATCATCCCCGTTTTCGGTGGGAAGTAACCCGAGCAGATGAAAGAGGCGCGTCTGAAACGCCGTGAGTGCCCCGGCTTCGTCATGAGAGGAGTGATGCAAAAATGCGCACAGAAGATCAAATACTGCGGGCAAGGGCTCGCTGTCTTCGATCAACGACAGAATGAGATCCATCCCGCTGCTGCGTTGGAAAAACGACGCAAATGTGCCGGTCTCCGTCTCGTACGTGCCATGGTCCGCGGCGCCGACAATCAAGTGATGCTCCCCGCTTTCGACAATATCCACCTTTACCCTACGCATAGGAAGGAGTGACCCCCCCATGCGACTGCCAGGTTTGCGGACGGCTTTTGCCCGTGCAGCCATACGCCCCTTCTCGCGTGTCAGCAGAATGCAAAAACGATCTGCCTCCCCCACGTCTACGGCACGCAGCACCACGGCATCAAGGCTCATTCTGCGTGTCATAGGCTAAGCGGAGAACGAGAATGAAACCGGGAGCTTGCTGCGTACCCCGACAATCGTGCCGGCAAAAGAGAGCACGGGAATCACAACAATCTGGACGAGCAGGAAAATCGGAAGAGCGGTGTACAAGAGTGGAACTGCTTCACTCTGGAGCGCGCGGAAGGGCGCTTCGAGGGCGAACGCAGGCATAAAGACCGGCAACAAGAAAAGAATCGTGCCCATCAGAAGCGCCGCGATGACCGCAGCTGCAAGCAGGAGTACGGTCATCTCGAGCGCAAAGGGCAAAAGCACGTTGAACGATGTTGCCCCCAGCAAGTGCGCCAGCCGCGGTTCATGGCCACGCCTGGCCGCCGCGCGCGAAACCCACTCAAACACCGCCGCGCAGAGCAGTAAAAACATCACGATCATAAAGACGATACTGAGCGTCGTCAGCCCATCAGTCACTTGGAGGAGGGTGCGGATTTCCTGTTCGTGATCAGCCCCTGCAGTCAAAAATGAGGGGTCCACCACCTGCTTCCAGCGGCTCATCTGCAAATCTGCGGCCAATGCGTTATACGATTCGAGCGAGGTGAGCGTCACCGAAAACACATCGGGGAAGGGGTTATCGAAATCGTACTGCTCCATGAATGCTATGTCTTCAGGGTGCAATGCTTTTTGTCGCTCATACACCTGTTCTTTTGAGAGGAATGAAACTTCTCGAACCGACGGATGGATGCGTAGCGCCGCATATAGTTCCTGAATATCCTGCTCCCGTGCCGTCGACAAAACCTCCAGCTGCAACGCGGAACGATCGGTCAGCAAATGCGTAACCGCCCGCACTCCCACCAGAAACGTGAAGAGCATCTGGGCCAAGAGCATGAGACACACCAGCATCGCTAACGTGAATCCCGATGATCTGTCCCGCCGTAGATGGAGCAAGACACGACTGAGTAGCGGGCCAATGGCACTGACAGAGGACATGGCGGAATTGTAAAGCTTCTAGCTTCTAGCTTCTAGCTTCTAGAACAGAATCCCTGAAAGCTGAAAGCTAGAAGCTCGTCATACTCGCTTCGTCTCCAATTCATTCTCCAGCACATGCTGCTCAATACGCTCAATCGCGGCGACACATTCGCGCGCACGCGGGTTATCGGGCTCCAGGTCGAGTGCGCGCAAAAAGAGCGCACGAGCTTTCGAAAGGTTACGCAGTTCCAGGTATGCGGTGCCAAGGTCGCACAGTGTCAGCGGGTTTTCACTATCGAGGTTCAACGATCGCTCGAGTGTCACCACACCCTGCGGCTTTAGGTCACTACGAAGCAGTGCCCACCCCAGACATCGTAAAATTTCGGGGTTATTCGCCTTCAGTCTGTTCGCCTCTTTCAAACGCTTGAGTGCTTCGTCCCACTTTCCTTCGCGCGAACGCAGGTACCCAAGAATATAATGACCGGTATAGCTGGAAGGGTCGAGCGCGACAGATTGCGACGCGGCGATATCGGCCCGCGAAAAACGTTCGAGTGATAATTCATTGTCGGCAATCTCTTCGAGCGCTGCCACGTTGCTGGGGTCTTCCAAGACCAGATCCTCCAGAATCATCAGCGCATTGCTGTAATCGCCTGCGAGTTTCAGCTGTTCGGCGCGCTCCAGACGCTCCAAGACATCCGGTGGCAATTGGCCATGATCAGTCATATGGGACTCATAATACGCCGAAAAGTGCCTCCACAATAGTAATTGGAGGAAAAAGTAGAAGAGATTAGCTTGTAAGGAAGTAATCGATGGTACGCAGAATCGCATACGCGCCAAAGACCACCGCAAGACTTAAAACAGCTCCAATCATCAAATCCTTCCCTTTCTGCTTATAGTCTTCCTTTGCACCTGAAATAGTGACAAAAAACGCCCCGACCGTGAACATCGCCATCGCAACCGCGGCGATCGCCCCGGCCATATAGGCAATAATACGTGTGATAATGCCCCAGAAGGTAAAGGATGTACCTGTAGAGATCGTGAGAACTGCATCCACCTCTAGCGGGAGCAGGACGAAAGCCAGCGCCAACGCAAAAGGGACAAAGAATCGGTGCAATCGGAGTGTCATACACGCCTAGGATACTCCGGTAACTGGATTGCATGAAAGCCTTTGCCGCACCTACACTGTATACCTCATGGAGGACCGTGATTTGCCACCGGAAGCATCTGGGTTCCAGAGCCGTTCCCTGAACGGGCAAATTCCACGTGCATATGTCCGCGAGCCCATGCGAAAGAGGCCGAATAACGACATGCGAGGAAGAGTCGCATCAGTTATCGCATTCCTACGCAGTCGCGGACCCAAGCGTCTGATCCGCGAAGCGTTTCTGATCGTGGTAGGACTCGGCCTGCTCTACAGCATATTCCTATGGTTCACGCTCCCCGATATTTCCGACCCTCGCAGTCTCATCGCATCCCAAAGCTCGGTAATTGCAGACCGTAACGGAACAGAGCTCTACAGACTCTACAGCGAAGAAAACCGCGCCTTCATTGAAAGTACCGATATCCCAAACAGCCTCAAGCAAGCGATCGTTGCGATCGAAGATGAGCGGTATTACACCCGCGGATGCCTGGACCTGCGCGCCATTGCCCGCGCATTCTTCCGCTTCGGAAAGTCCGGAGGAGCATCGACCTTAACCCGTCAGCTGGCACGTAACGCCCTCGACTTGAAAAATGAAAACATCATCAGCCGTAAGTTGAAAGAAATTGTGCTCGGCTGCCAACTGGAAAGCACCTACAGCAAAGACGAGCTCTTGGCGCTCTACCTCAACTGGATTCCGTTCGGCCAGAACGCCTATGGCATAGAGCTGGCCAGCCGCACGTACTTCGGCGTCCCGGCAAAAGATCTGACGTTGGCGCAGTCCGTGATCCTCGCATCCATCCCTCGCGCCCCATCGTATTACAGCCCCTATGGTAACCATGTGCGAACGAGTGTTTCTGTGAGTATTCAAGAAGATATCGCTGCCGGCCGCATTACAAAGGCATCGCAAATCCCCGAGGATGAAGCGGCAACGGGACTACTTGGAACAATGATCGGGACCGGATCAACCACCTTCTATATAGGAGGACGCACCGACCAGGTGCTGCGTAACATGCAGGACTTGGAATTTATTGATGAAGCTTTACGTCTTGCGACGCTCGAAGAATTAAAGACCATCACCTTCAGCCAGTACCGCGAAGACATTCGCGCTCCGCACTTCGTTCTCTGGGTAAAGCAGGAAGTAGAAACGCTCCTCGGCGGAGAATCTGCCGACGACAGCGTGCTTAACCAGGGGGGCCTCACCATCGAAACCACGCTTGACTGGAAACTGCAGCAAATCGCCGAAAGCTTGATCACGGCCAAACGCGAAGACATCGGCAGAGTATACGAGGCACACAACATCGCACTCGTATCCGTACAGACCGGCACGAATGAAATTGTCGCGTACGTAGGCAACAGCGACTACAACGATGAGGTGCATGACGGTCGCGTCGACATGGCCAAGGCCGCCAGACAACCGGGCTCCAGTTTTAAGCCGTTCATCTACGCTGCGGCATTCGAAAAAGGATTTAGCCCCGCAACGGTGCTCTATGATGTGCCGACCGCATTTGGCACCGATAAGCCGCAGAACTTTGACGGCAGCTACTGGGGGCTCACCAATATCCGTAAAGCGCTTGGGGCCTCCCGCAACATCCCCGCGATCAAAGCGTTTTTCCTTGGCGGAGAAGAAGGACCGATTCTGGACCTTGCCGCACGCATGGGAGTGACGACCCCACGCGATCAGAAGCGCACATTTATAGATGACAATCCCGACTTCCAGTACGGCTGGCCGCTGGCCCTAGGGGCTGGCGAAGCACCTCTCACCGAAATGGTGCAGGGGTATGCGACATTCGCGGGCGGGGGTATCAGCAAGCCTCTCGTCGGTATCAAAAAGATCACGGATCGCCGCGGCAACATTCTGTACGAAGCGCCGGTTGATGACGGCACGGAAGCGATTGACCCGCGCATCGCCTACGAAATCACCTCGGTCTTAAGCGACGTCGGTGCGCGTCCCGGTGAATACTGGCAGAGTGTGCTCTCTGTCCCCGGTTTCCAGGCAGCTGCAAAAACAGGGACCAGTAACAAGTGTCTGGACCGAGGCGTTACCGGTGGATGCACCGAGCGACGTCCGTCTGATTTGTGGACGATGGGCTTTACGCCGAATCTTGTGACCGGCATCTGGATAGGTAACGCCGATTCTTCTCCCCTCGCCGCAAAAGCCGAGTCGCTTTCACTCGCCTCCCCTATTTGGAAAGACTTCATGGTCAAGGCGCACAAAGAATTAGAAACATCCGTCACGGCCTTTAGCATTCCGACGGGGATCGCGCAGCCTCAGATTTCTACCCTGAGTGGGCAGCTTCCCACCGAGTGCACACCGATTGATCGCAGAGTGTCGGACATATTCCTGCAGGAAAACTCCCCGACACAGGACGACCCTGCGTGTGTGAAACTGACGGTCGACAAAGTAACGGGCCTCCTCGCATCAGCCGAATGTCCGGCCGAAGCCGCAGAAGAGCGAAGCTTCTTTCAACCCCAAGAAGTGCTCGCGAGCCGCTTCCCGCAGTGGCAGGCCTCGGTGATTGAATGGGCCAAGGGACGCATGGCGAGTTACGACACCTTAACCGGCCTCTTCGGCTCCGGCGCTCCTCTCCCCTTGCCACTGGCCCCCACCGAAAGCTGCACGCTTGCCCTGACCCCTGGTCGCCAGCAAGCACCGACGCTGCGTATCGATTACCCCGTATCGGTTGCAACCTATCCATCGTTCCAACCGCGTCTCACGTACAGCGCCGGTTCGGGTATTCGTGAGATTCGCTTCGAGATCGACGGCAAACCCGCGGGCACATTCACGACTGAACCATTCGAAGGACCTGTGCAAGTTCCACGATCCGTAAAAGAAGGTGGAGAGCACACGCTTACGGTCACGCTTGTCGACCAGTACTACAACACGGCAACGGACGAAGTAGATTTCCAGTTCGAAGAAGACCGTGATAACCCTTCCGTAGAATTCACCTCACCCCGCGGTGACTTGTCCGCAAAAGCAGGAGAAGCCTTGGTACTAGAAGCAGATGCGACGGATGATGAAGGCGGTATCAAGTACGTGCAGTTCTACCTGGGTACCAGACTCCTTTCGACTAAACCGACTGCGCCGTACAAGCTTGATTGGGCGCAGACACTGGAACCTGGCTCCTACGAACTACGCGTGGTAGCTACGGACCTTGCGGGGAATGAATCAGAGGACAGCATTGAACTGACGATCGAAAACTAACACCTCTCAGCTGCGTCACGATTGTGTCTTTTTGCAATACCATTCGCTCGCAACCTGCATGACTGAGGGTAAAGTTGAAGGTTGCGCGAGATCCGGTCTTTCACACAAGAAGGAAGATCATGCATGACCAGGGGCAACGGTACGACCTCGACGATGATGAACTACCGCGCAGCAAGCTGACGCGGTATCGGTGCAAGTTATGAGGGAAACATGCTGAGTTGTTCTACTACGTGCGTTCGGTAGATGTTTTTGTAGTGCTGGCCTTGGTTCTGAACATACGTCTGTATGACTTGCTCATTGCCATGCTTTCCGACTGTTTGAATGTAGTAACCACTGGTCCAGAATGATCCTCCCCAGAGCATTTTCTTTACTTCCGGTCTGCGTTTGAAGATCTCTCTGGCTGTGATGCTCTTGATCGTTTGAACCATACGAGTGGGAAGCATCATCGGGACGGATTGAAGGAGGAAATGGACATGATCTTCATCGGCTCCAATCTCCACAAAACGTATTTCGTAGCGTTGTTGAATATCAAAGCAGATGTCTTTGAGTGTTTGCTCCACTTCTTGAGAGAAAACTTTCTTCCGATATTTTGCAGGACAGACCAAGTGGTACAGCATAAGATTCACATTATGCTCTTTGTGGATGTGTTTCGTCATACGAATAGCCTACCCCCTCCACCTGACGACCGCCCGCAGCAAGCTGACGGGGTATTCCTCCTAGGGGAATAAACGCTGTATTATTCATTATTCTCATAGAATGATACACTACTCAATTGCAGATCAGCTGTTTCCCATTTCTAGAACTTGTAACTTCATATTTTTGTACTATTCTGAGGTGGATGTCGAATGAGCCACTTTCTCCAGCATACTTCCATCCTCTCTCCGAACACTCATGAAGCACCCCTTTGCGATTACGGTTTTTGTGGGCGTCGCCCTCTTTGCGTTCCTCATCGCTCCGATCATCGCTCCCCGCATTACCGGCGCAAACATCAACGCCGGAAATTCCAGTAGCGTCCGTGCCGCCCCATCAAGTACATCAGCCGTCGTCCTCACCTCCGCAAGCAGCAGCAAAAGAAGTAAGAGCACCGGCAGTAGCAGCACGAGCAGCACCTGCATGCAGACCGCCGTCGCTGTCCGCGAGGATGCCGTCATCAGGGGCAACGCACACTTGTTCGGTGCCATCCTCTCCTCCGGTATGGACCGCAGAATAGCCTTCGACAGTGCATGGTTCATTACCGATGCCGAAAAGCGCAGAGCAGCGGTCATGGCCGCCTGGGTCGCCTTTCATACCAAGAAAGAGCAGGCAGAGATGATATGGGAGAACGATATCGACGCTGCATGGCAGAATTTCCAAGCCGCAGCAGAGACCTGCGGATTCCCCGACGCCGATGCCGACGGCATCCTGCTGGATCGCTGACCCATCACCCTCCGCACATCCTCCATCCATGCCGTCCTTCCTCGCCGACTACCGGGATCTCCCTCATTCCACGCGGATCGTGACTGCGATTCTGCTCCCCATCCTCCTGCTTGCAGGGGTGATCGGGGGAAGCAGCGCCACAACGTATGTCGCGGCTATCGGCGAACGCTGCACACTCGATCTGCCCATCGGCACCATCGTAGAACTGGACATCCCCGGCATCTTCGCGCAGAGAATCGCGCGGAACAAATGGGAACTTTCGTCGGATTTCATCGTGGACAACTGTTACGTCAAAGAGCACATGAAGCACACAAAACAGGACTGTGAACCGCAGGATCGGGCTTGCCAGCTAACATTTTCCTCGATTGGCAGAATAGTGAAGACTGATGATGGGCAGACGTGGACAAAGACGGGGATCAACGAATGGCAGAACGCGAGCGGGGACATCCGGAACAATGCCGCCATGTTCGAGCAGAGCACGACTACAAAGCACACTGCGGCAGGAATTGGTGGAGTGCCGAAGTGTAAGAAAGAGCCACCACCCCCAAAATTCTGCTCCAGTTCATCCGCGCCAAAAGAACGTGCTACCCATTCATCCTCATCCTCTTCCTCCGCCCCCACCTGCACCGCCGTCCACTATAAATTCGACGAGGGAGCGGGGACGACAACACTCAATGCGCTCGGATCCTCCCATGTCGGATCTCTCGTCAATAGTCCAGTGTGGTCCACCGACCATGCCCCCACCCTCTTCCAGAATAGTGGGGCCCTTGCGTTTGACGGCAGCAACAAAGTGACGATCCCGACATTGCCGACCCCGGATACTCCATACACGATCTCTTTCTGGATCAAGGCTCCCATGACGGAGAACGCCGATCAGATGATCCTGCAATGGGCCGGGTATTCATGGAAATTCGCCATCGGACATCGGACGTTTACCCGCTATGACTGTCAGCAGAATGGGACCGTCTATCAGTTCAACAGGACTTATGACCCTTATTTCCAGGGCAGTCTATGTACCGGTCAGCATGGAACCGCAACGAATGTTCGAAATTATGCAAATTATTATTTTAACGTAGGTGCCTCTGCAAATTACTACTCCTTCAATGAAGACGCGCAAATGCCTCATGCTACATGGGTTCATTTGACGTTCGTCAACGATGGTGAGCCGAATGCTTACCCCTCCACCAAGCGTCTCTATATCAACGGAGTGGATAACGGGGATCCGAACGGGGGATTGACTGGTGGGACACAGACAGGATTGACTATCGGCAATCTGCATGACGAGGCGATCTGGCCGAATCTTTCCACACCATCCATCCAATATATCAATTACAATACGGATCAGACGCCCGCCAGGTACTGGTATCCCGCGCAAGGCTTCAACGGCCTCATCGACGATGTCCGCGTCTACAATCGCATCCTTTCCGCCTCCGAAGTCGCTGCGCTCGCTACGGGCGCAGATGTTTCTTTTGACTGCACACGGTAATCAGGGCTCACACTTTCGGTTCTCTTCCTTTCTCAGTCTATGGCAACTACATTCCGCTCCTTTCTCTGGCCTCTCACATGCTTGTTCCTCTGTGCACTGCTTGCTGGAACTCTCTTCTCTGTCTGGACACAAGGTATCACTCCGCCGCTGGCACAGGTCGCCATCGCAGAATGCGAACCCGAGCCGAACTGCTGTGCAGGAGGCGGGGTGGGCTGCTCACCGGGGCAACTAGCGGGGTGTTCTGTTCAAGCAGCCCCTGTTCCTCCACCACCGAATCCCGGTTTTTTGCCAGCCGGCCAGGGTGCACTCACGGCTCAGCAGAATGTCGCCGCCGCCCTCAGTTCGTGGTAGGGAAGAGGCTTATAGGAAGAATCAAGCATTGATATGGATGGCCAGGATCTCCGGCGGACAAAATAACCGTGCCCGTGCCAGCGTTTCCCCTACTCCGTGCGTGATTGCCAATATTCGATCCTCTCCAAGGTCAAACAATCCCTGGTCAAATTTATTACCGAGCAGATCGGGGATCGGATACAGCGCTCCGATAAAAGGCAGACGGATTTGTCCGCCGTGCGTATGGCCGCTGATGATGAGCGATGCGCGTTTGAATGCATCGTTCAAGATAATGTCCGGGATGTGGGAGAGCAGGATCACGGGGATCTTCTCAGGAATACCCTGTAAGGATTGTTCGAGGTCGCAACTCTCCATCAGCGTGTGGTCTGTTCCGGCGAGTGCGAATGTCTGTCCGGCATGTCGCAGAATCCGATGTTCATTTCGGAGTACCGGAATATTCATCGATTTTAAGAGTGTAATCACATCCGTAGAGCTGTCTGGTGTTCGGTAGGGCATGAATGCGCCTCGTCCACGATCCAGCATGTGTCCGGTGTCGTGGTTACCGAGGACTGCGAATATGCCGAGTGGTGCTCGAAGATCTTTCAACGGATTCAGTGCATGGATATCGCTCACATGGTCGTAGATGAAATCACCGGGAAGGAGGATGAGATCGGGCTTGAGAGTATTCGTTTTTTTGACCACACGTCGCATGTATGCCTCTCCTTTAAATGGCCCGACGTGCTGGTCGGCTATTACCGCAATTGTGAGATTGTGCAGACCTTTTATCTGAATACTTTTTTTATTCACTGTGATCATTCTCGGTTCTATAAACGAGCCGTAGATCAGCACCGCAAATGCGATCAATCCAAGCCATCCAATCATTCCTCCATACACAAACACTGCAAGCGACGCGAGCATCATCAGGGCGATGAGCATGTCCCAGAAGAGTGGATGGTGAGTGAGGCGTCGCATGAGGTTATTTTTTCGAACGCTGCTTCTCAAAAATCTTTTTGAGATATTGCCCCGTGTAGCTGCTTTCCACTTTGGCAACTTCTTCCGGCGTACCGGTGGCAATAATATGCCCTCCGCCATTCCCTCCATCTGGGCCAAGGTCGATTACGTGGTCGACGGATTTGATCACATCAAGGTTGTGTTCAATCACAAGCACGGTGTTGCCGAGTTCTACAAGACGTTCCAGCACCAGCAGGAGTTTACGGATATCTTCGAAGTGCAGCCCTGTGGTTGGCTCATCCAGAATATAGAACGTCTGGCCGGTCGAACGTCGAAGCAGTTCTGTTGCGAGTTTCACGCGCTGCGCTTCTCCACCCGAGAGCGTTGTCGCGCTCTGCCCCAGGTGCAGGTAGCCCAGGCCGACGTCTTCGAGAGTCAGAAGTTTTTTGTTGAGGGTCGGAATGGATCCGAAGAATTCGAGACCTTCGGTGACGGTCATGGCGAGTGCATCGGCGATATTTTTCCCTTTATACGTGATCTCAAGCGTTTCACGGTTGTACCGTCGACCCTGACAGGCTTCGCACGTCACGAACACATCGGGAAGGAAGTGCATCTCAATCCGCTTCATGCCGTCGCCTTCACACTCTTCACAGCGCCCTCCTTTCACGTTAAAACTGAAGCGGCCGGGCTGATAGCCGCGGAGTTTGGCTTCGGGCGTCACCGCGAACAAATCGCGGATGTCGGTAAAAATTCCGGTGTAGGTAGCGGGGTTGCTGCGCGGCGTCCGTCCGATGGGGGATTGGTCGATCACGATCGCTTTATCCAAGTACTGCAACCCCGCAATGGAGCCGACGTTCTGGGGTTTTGCATGCGCTTTGTTGAGGACACGTAGGAGCTCGGGGCCCAGGATGCCGTGAATGAGACTGGATTTACCGGAACCCGACACTCCGGAGATGCCGACGAATGTTCCAAGCGGAATCGATACGTCGACATGGCGCAAGTTGTGATGATGTGCGTCTTTGATTTCGATCGTTTTGCCGTTACCGGGTCGGCGTTTTTTCGGAATTTCAATCATCTTCTTGCCGCTCAAGTACTGGCCCGTCACGGAATCCGGATTGTTGATCAATTCTTCCGGCAGTCCCTGTGCCACCACCGACCCGCCGTATTTACCCGCGCCCGGCCCGATTTCGAGCAGGTAGTCGGCCGCTTCAATCGTTTCTTCGTCATGCTCCACCACAATCACGGTATTCCCCAGGTCACGAAGCTTCGTGATCGTCGCGATCAGCCGTGCGTTGTCACGCTGGTGCAGTCCGATCGACGGTTCATCAAGCACATAGAGTACGCCTTCGAGTGCGGAGCCGATTTGTGTGGCCAGGCGGATGCGCTGCGCTTCTCCACCCGAAAGGGTGGATGCACTGCGGGAAAGTGTCAGGTAGGTAAGACCGACGTTTTTAAGGAAGCTCAAGCGTGCGACGATTTCTTGGAGGACTTTTTTGACGATGGTGTATTCGTAGGTGGAGAGGGAGGAAGCAGAAGATGCAGAGGATGTAGAGGACTTAGAGGCTTTAGAGGACTTAGAAGAATCGGATGGAGTAAGACTTCGGAAAAAATCTTCAGCTTCTTCAATACTCATATCCGTTGTCTCCACCACATTCTTCCCACCCACCGTCACGCCGAGGATTTCTTTTTTGAGACGCTCGCCGCCGCAGGACGGGCAGGGGAGTTCGAGCATATATTCTTCAATCTGCTGACGCACATAGCTGCTGTCCGTTTCGCTGTGCCGACGCTGGAGGTTCGGGATCACGCCTTCGTAGGTGGTTCGGTACGTGCCGCCGAAACTGCGGGTTTCCATCTCCACTTCCAGCGGTTCGCTGTAGCCGTGCAGAATAACTTGGCGTTGCTCGTCTGTGAGGTTTTGCCACGGGGTATTCATGCGAAATCCCACCACCTTTGCGAGAGCTTCCAGCACGTTATTCATGAACCCCATGCGGCTTGCAGATGTTGCCCATGGGTGAATAACTCCTTCGGCCAACGTCAAACCGGGGTTTGGCACAATTGATGATGGATCGATCTGCAGAATGGACCCGATACCGTGACACTCCTCACACGCACCCTGGGGTGAGTTAAAGGAGAAGCTGCGCGGTTCAAGATCGGGTATCTGCTGCGCGGGGTGATCGGGACAGACGAAGGACTGCGAGAATCGCCACTCTTCATTGGTGTCTGCATCCAGCACGATAAGCGTTCCATCACTCTTCTTTAAACAGAGTTCCACGGAGTCCGCTAAGCGGGTTCTGTGGGGGTTTACTTCCCCTTCTTTTGTTTGCAGTTCGCGCACCATCATACGGTCGACGACGATAGAGATGGTGTGAGCTTTTTTCGGGTCGAGCGTGATTTCTTCGTCGGTGGTCATGATGGTTCCGTCGATCCGGATCCTGACAAACCCTTCGCGTTTGATCGAATCCAGAATCTTCATATGCTCCCCTTTGCGCCCCTCTACTTGGGGGGCGAGCAGGTAGATCTTCTTTCCTTCGGGCAGATTGGCGATGGTCTCGACCATCTGGCTCGCAGTTTGGCGCTCTAAAAGCTTGCCGCATTCGGTGCAGTGCACTTTGCCGATTTTTGCCCAGAGCAGACGCATGTAATCGTAGACTTCGGTGATGGTCCCGACCGTCGAGCGTGGGTTTCTTGGCGCAGTTTTTTGATCAATGGAAATGGCAGGGGATAGGCCTTCAATCGAATCAACCTCCGGTTTTTCCATCTGGGAGATGAACTGTCTGGCATACGCAGACAAGCTTTCGACGTAGCGACGCTGTCCTTCGGCGAAAATAGTATCGAAGGCCAAGGTCGACTTGCCGGAACCCGAGACTCCGGTGATCACTGTCAGCTTATTACGCGGGATAGTGACATCGATATTTTTGAGGTTGTGCATCTTGGCACCTTTGACAACGATATTATCCATAGGAGGGGAGGACTTAGAGGATGTAGAGGGTTTAGGACTTAGAGGATGTAGAAGACTTAGAGGACTTAGAAGATGGACGGGACGGTTGGGTACGTTGGGTTAGTTGGGTGCGAAACTAAGAATGGCGAAAAAATGTATACAACAAAAAATAGGCCCCGCGGCTGGCGGAGCGACGCCTTAGTTTATTGATTTTTGGAGGTTCTGTCTAGGCTTAGGGTAAAGAAAAAACGGGGAAATGCTTTAGTGCGCTAAAGCACTGGATTTTTGAGTGTTTGTGGTAGGTTCATAATTATTTATGAACGAAGCTGCGGATATCGCCGGCTGCATTGCGTATATTGATGGCGCGAATCTCCATAAAGGGGTTCAGAGTTCGGGCTGGAACATGGACTATAAAAATTTTACCACTGGCTTTCTGCCAAGTACCGGACAGAGCGTATAACTATTTTCCTTGGATATATTGCCAAGCATCAGCCTCTTTACGACACATTGATTGATATTGGTTACAACCTGATATTCAAGGAGGTCACCACACAGAGTGGGCATATTAAAGGAAACTGCGATGCAGAAATGGTGTTGCACACAGTGAGTGATTTCTATGAAAATAAGCTCACAAAAGCAGTCATTGTCACAGGTGACGGTGATTTTGCTTGTCTCATAGATTTTTTACAAAAGCACAGCGTGTTTCATCGACTCATTGCTCCCAATTTGCAGTATACTTCTTACCTTTTACGGAAGCGCAATCTTCCTATTGTGTATCTGGAGAATCCGCGCCTTATTCCTCACATACAAAAAGACCCCTGACAGGCATGATGTCCTGCGAGGGTTCTTTTCATATTGTAGATCTACAATAACAATGGTATCCCTTGAAAACAAGCATTTTACACTCTCATGTGCCGTCGATAGGTACTTTTATATAAGTCTACCGCTGTTTGTTTTTTTAGATTCCGCATACATGGTGTTTATTGATATCTAGGTATTTAACCGTGTCGAATTCGATGCCTTTAACTCATGCCAATATTTTAAATCCATCGAATTCGATGGATTTATATTACACCTATCCCATTTTTAAAGGGGTCGAATTCGACGCCTTTGAATTTGAGGCGGGAGTCAAAGCCCACAAAGCCACTTTTTAGCGGCGCCGCTAAAAAGTACAGGCGGGTGCCGGGAAAAACGATTACCCTCAAGTGCGGTCACTGATCGGGAAGATTTCTCCCAAAAAATGATCGGAAATCCTGTCAGATTCCGTCTCTCTGCTAGTCTTAGATACATGCGCACCATTCTCCCTCTCGCTACTCTTGCCCTTTTGCTTGCCGGCTGTACCCAGCCGACTGTTCCACCAGGGCACTCGAGTTCCTCTGCCTCCTCTGAATCTTCTGCATCCTCTCCGTTAACCCTCAACTCCCCGCAGGTCGAGATCTTCGCCAAGGACTTATCCGGTGCTCGCGTGATTGTGCGCGACGGCTTCGGGAATTTTTGGGTGAGTCGCCCAAAGGCAGGGGTAGTGACGGTGCTGGAAATCGGTGATGACGGAAAAGTTCTGCAGCAGTATGACGCAATCAGGAACTTGAGAAATCCCCACGGTCTTGCATTCAACCCCGCCGGAACCCATCTGTACGTCGCCGAGGAGACTTCTATTAAGGAGTACCTCGTCTATAGCGACGCCCCGGTGAAGACGATCGCCACACTTCCCGCCGGTGGTAGCCATGTTACGCGGACGATTGAATGGGGCCCGGATGATCGTTTGTATGTTTCCATCGGTTCTACCTGCAATTCCTGTATCGAGAAAAATCCGCTGCATGCGACGATCATCTCCATGAATCCCGACGGGTCCGACCATAAGACCGTCGCGACGGGGCTGCGTAATTCCGTCTTTTTCGATTGGAGTTATGTAGACGGACAGATGTATGCGACGGAGATGGGACGGGATGGACTCGGGAACGATCTGCCGCCGGATGAGATCAATAGGATCAAGCCGGCTTCGTCTGCGGACTCCGCCGCGCCAAGTTATGGTTGGCCGTATTGCTTTGGCGATCGCATACGCGATTCGCACGTTGCTGGTGATGTGGACTGTGCTACAACCGAACCGCCGCATATCGCGCTCCCAGCGCACGTTGCACCACTTGGCCTCGCGTTTATCCCCGAGGAAGGCTGGCCGGAAGCATGGTGGTACGATCTTCTTGTCGCAGAGCACGGCTCAACCCAAATCGGCAGCGTAAAGGTTGGCTATAAGGTCGTGCGTATTCCTTTGGATGCGAATGGCAACCCCGAAGGAGAGCCGGTCGACTTCCTGACGGGCTTTTTAGAGGGAGAGACGGTGAGAGGCCGACCGGTGGATATTATGGTTGAACCGGGTGGGACGATGTACGTGACGGATGATAAGGAGGGGGTGGTGTGGAGGGTGGGGGTGGGGGAGGAGATGTAGGGGAGAAACTTTAAGGAATAGCCAAAGTATGCAATAGTAAAAGCATGTTCGAGCAAGCCTTTAAAAACATCGATGATATTCTGCGGAAAGATGCAGGGGTGAGCTCAGAACTTGATTATATTGAGCAAACATCGTGGATACTTTTCTTGAAGTATTTGGAAGATTGGGAGGAAATGAAAAAGAAGGAAGCGGATCTTTCGGGAACGATGTACCGCGAAATTATCCATACGCCTTTTCGGTGGGAAACATGGGCGGTTCCTAAAGGGCCAGATGGGAATCCAGATCATACCAAGGCAATGACTGGTGATGACCTTCTCGATTTCGTGAATGATCAACTCTTTCCATATCTTAAGAAGTTTAAAATTGATGCTGAGAGTTCCGATACGATCCAGTATAAGATCGGCGAAATTTTTAGTGAATTGAAGAATAAAATCCAAACCGGATATACGCTGCGTAGTATTCTTGATGTTGTGGATAAGATGCACTTTCAAACAAGCGCAGAGAAACATGAATTATCTCACCTCTATGAAAGCAAAATTAAGAACATGGGAAATGCCGGGAGAAATGGAGGAGAATACTACACACCACGCCCACTTATTCGTTCCATTATTAAAGTCGTTGATCCACACATAGGACAGACTATTTATGACGGTGCATGCGGTTCTGCAGGGTTTTTAGTCGAGGCTTTTGATTATTTAAAGGAGACGAAAGGTAAAAAATTAAGCACCGATGATCTGGAGACTCTCCAGAAAAAGACATTCTTTGCAAAAGAGAAGAAGTCCTTGGCATACATCATTGCCATCATGAACATGATTTTGCATGGTATTGATGCTCCGAATGTCGTTCATACCAATACGCTGGCAGAAAATATTTTGGATATTCAGGAGAAGGATCGTTACGACGTGATTCTTGCGAACCCGCCGTTTGGGGGGAGTGAGCGCCCGGAGATTCAGCAGAACTTCCCGATTAAAACAGGGGAAACTGCGTATCTCTTTTTGCAGCATTTTATCAAGAAGCTAAAAGCAGGTGGCAAAGCAGGTATTGTTATTAAAAATACATTTCTTTCGAATACAGATAACGCGTCCGTTTCGTTGCGTAAGTATCTACTGGAGAGCTGCAACCTGCATACGGTGCTAGATCTTCCGGGTGGAACCTTTACCGGGGCAGGAGTGAAAACGGTGGTGCTATTTTTTGATAAAGGAGCACCGACAAAAAAGGTGTGGTATTACCAATTAAATTTGGATAGGAATTTGGGGAAGACAAATGCATTAAGTGAGAAAGACCTAGCAGAGTTTATAGAGTTACAGAAGGCGCAGGGTAGTTCTGCAAATTCATGGAGTGTAGATGTGGGTGATGTTGATCAATCGACATTTGATTTGTCAGTGAAGAATCCGAATGCAAAGGGAGAGGTGGAGTTGAGGGTTCCCAAAGAGATTTTGGAGGAGATGAAGAGGCTGGATGAGGAGACGACTAAAATTTTAAGCATTATTTTGAAATGAGTACTACTCCAAAGATTGGGTGGCGAACTAAAGGTTTAAGTGAACTTTCAAGTGTATTCACTGATGGTGATTGGATTGAAAAGAAAGATCAATCCATTGATGGAATTAGACTTATTCAAACTGGCAATATTGGGAATGGCTTGTTTAAGGACAGAGCGGAGAAATCTCGGTATGTTTCCGAGAAGACATTTAAAAAATTGAAATGTACGGAGGTATTTGAGAGCGATTGCTTGGTGTCTCGTCTGCCCGATCCCGTTGGAAGGGCGTGTATCGTTCCAGTGATCCAAGAAAAGTTAATAACCGCAGTAGATTGCACAATTATTCGATTTAATAATATTGATATTTTGAATAATTGGTTTATCTATTACTCACTTTCTCAGGAATATCAAAATCAAATAAATAAGGAAATTTCAGGTTCAACAAGACAAAGAATTAGTAAAAAGAACTTGGCTCAAATTCAAGTTCCTCTTCCACCACTTCCCGAACAACAACACATCGTCACCATCCTCGACGAAGCCTTTGTCGCTATTGAGAAAGCAAAGAAAAATACGGAGAAGAATTTGGAGAGTGCGAAGGAGATTTTTGAGTCATATCTTCAAAGTGCATTTAGTAATGATACTTGGGAAGCGGTATCACTAGCACAAGTTTGTGAAATTTCTTCAAAGTTAATAGATCCTCGTGAGTATCGTTATTCTGATCTACTACATGTTGGAGCGGGCAATATTGAAATAAAAAGTGGAAGACTCCTTAAGTTACAAACTGCAATAGATGAGAGACTTATATCAGGTAAATTTTTGTTTGATAAATCGATGGTTTTATATAGCAAGATTCGCCCGTATCTAATGAAAGTTGCTCGACCTGATTTTTCAGGCTTATGTAGTGCGGATATTTACCCATTATCCCCTAATCCAAATAAAGTAATTAGAGATTATTTGTATTATCTATTGCTGACATCAGATTTCACCCATTACGCCATTAAAGGTTCGGGGAGAGCGGGCATGCCTAAAGTAAATAGGGATCACCTTTTTTCCTATAAATTCAACTTAGCACCATTGGCAGAGCAGCAAATCATAGTCAGTAAACTCAATATGATTTCGCAAGAATGCAAAAAACTCGAATCCCTCTACCAACAAAAAATTGCAGGCTTGGAGGAACTCAAAAAATCTTTACTCAAAAAAGCTTTCGCTGGTGAACTGTAATTCTCTTCCTTTTTCCTCCTATGAACATCAGCGACAAAGACCGGGAAATGCTCTGGGGCGAAGACGAGCCGTATTCGGAGGCGAAGATTGTGATGAATACGAGAATATTGGGAGATCATGTGTCTCGCGTGATGTTGGAAGTTGAGGGCAATATCAACCCGACGACGTTTAAAATCATCAAGTAACACAAGCATTTGTTTGCGGATCAACCGATGGTTATAGAACTGTTGGAAACAGCCCGATATTTTGGCAAAGGTGACGGATATCAAGTTTCCGCAGGGGTGGAAGAACTGACAGATGACCCGCAAGTGATGGAGAGAGCCAAGGTAAAACTGCGCTACATGAAAGATGCCATGATTGTGATGCATGAGTTTGTGATGGAGTATTTGGATACGTAAATCTTTGTAAATGAGCATTTTAGCCATTAAAAGTGGCTTATTTTTACTATTGCGTGTGCCACTCCCAAAAATGGGTTATGATGCCAACCATGCGCTTCCCACGTTCCAAAAAACTCCTGTTTACCAATAATAAGGGGGGTGTTGGTAAAACGACGCTTGCTTACAACTGCGCGGTTTCATTTGCGCAGCAAGGATACAAGACGGTGCTTGTCGATTTGGATCCTCAATGCAATCTCTCCCGTTTGGCATTGGGCGATATGTTATTTGAGCAAACGCTTTTTTCATCCTCAGAAAAAGACATGTACGAAATTCTTAAGGGAGTGGTGGAAGGAGGAGCGGATGTGGATGTTTCCGCGCCATTGATCCCCGTCCACAGTGCCCCCAATTTATTTTTGATCAAAGGGAGTGTGAACCTGTCCCTCTACGAAAACATTCTGGTGACCGCGTACGGTCAAGCGGCCGCAGGAGAGCGACTGGGGTATTTTCAAACGAGTGCGATCGATCGATATTTGCGCGAACGCGGGTTGAATGATGAAGTGGATATTTTCGTCATTGATACTTCTCCCAGTCTATCGCTTTTAAATCGAATCGTTTTTTTGGGTTCGGATTACTTTGTAGTACCCATGATGCCGGATGCGTTTAGTGTCCAGGGTATAGAGAACCTCGGGATCGTTTTTGAAAAATGGAAAAATAACTGGAAAATAACTGGCAAGGCGCTCTCGGGTGAAACGGAGAATAAATTTGTGCTGTCCGGAGACGGTCTTTTTATCGGGTATGTCGTTAATTCCTATAATGTCTATGCTGAACAACCGATCAAAGACCATAGACACTGGATTGAGGAAATTCCAAAGAAGGTAAGACAGTTTCTTTCTGAAAAACATGGTAGGAATGGACTTGTGGAAAAGAGCTGGGTTGCTCCTCTTGCTGAAATTCAAGATTATGGGAGAATTCCTGCAAAGTGTCAGGAACTTGGCGTTGCCATTTTTGATCTTGATCCGAAACTTATAGAAGATCACCACCAGGGAACAAAGGAGAATATTGAAAAATCAAAAGAAGAGTTTTCGCATTTATCAGCGGAAATTTTGAAAATATTGCATGCATACTAAGCCCGGTCATGAACGAATCTGAGACCAGAGCAGAGCTAATAGACCCCAAGCTTCACATGAGTGGTTGGGGTGAAGTCGAGGGTTCTAAAGTTCGTCGTGAATATTTGATTGCGCCCGGAAAAATTGAAGTAGGAGGAGCTCCGAGAAAAAGGGAGATTGCCGATTATATTTTAGTCTATAACAATCAAAACGTTGCTGTTATTGAAGCGAAGTCCGCAGGGCTGGACGCTTCAGAAGGCGTGGCACAGGCAAAGGCTTATGCAGAAAAGCTGCGTATTGATTTTACGTACGCGACGAATGGTAAGGAGATTTATGAAATTTCAATGAGTACGGGCAAAGAGAAAATGGTCGATTCATTCCCGACGCCACAAGAACTTTGGAAGAGGCTATACCCAGATGCGAACAATTGGCGCGATACATTCGATGCGGTGCACTTTGAAAAAATGTTCGGGGAAATAGGTCCGCGTTATTATCAAGAAATTGCAGTGAATAAAACTCTTCATGCAATTGCAGATAATAAAAATCGGATACTCTTAACATTGGCAACAGGTACAGGAAAAACGGTTATTGCCTTCCATATCGTATGGAAGCTTTTCCAGTCGCGTTGGAATTTGCAGAAAGACGGCGGTCGTCGGCCACGTATTCTCTTCTTAGCCGATCGCAATATTCTTGCAGATCAAGCCTTTAATACGTTCACAGCATTTCCAGAAGATGCCTTAATCCGCATTAGCCCATTGGATATTCGTAAAAAGGGTGCGGTTCCAACAAATGGCAGCATCTTCTTTACGATTTTCCAAACTTTCATGAGTGGGCCAAAGGGCACGCCATACTTTGGGGAATATCCGCCCGACTTCTTCGACTTTATTATTGTCGATGAGTGTCACCGCGGAGGAGCGAATGACGAGAGTAACTGGCGGGGAATTTTGGAATATTTTTCACCTGCTGTTCAACTTGGTTTAACAGCTACGCCAAAACGAAAGGACAATATTGATACCTACAAATACTTCGGTGATCCGATCTATATTTATTCTCTGAAAGAAGGAATCAACGATGGCTTCCTGACACCATTTAAGGTGAAGCGTATCCAGACTACATTGGATGAGTACGTGTATACATCCGATGACACTATTGTTGAAGGTGAGGTTGAGGAAGGGCGCATTTATGAGGAAGAAGATTTTAATAGAATTATCGAAATTAAAGAACGTGAAGAAAAACGTGTGGAAATCATGCTTGAAGAAATTAATCAGCAAGAAAAGGCAATTGTCTTCTGTGCCAGTCAGTCACATGCGGCTGCAGTCCGTGATTTAATCAATCAGCGTAAAAAGAGTGCTAATCCCTATTATTGTGTGCGTGTCACTGCGAATGATGGAGAAAGAGGTGATCAGTACTTGCGGGAATTTCAGGACAATGAAAAGAGTATCCCCACTATTCTCACAACATCGCAGAAGCTCTCTACAGGAGTCGATGCACGGAATGTACGAACGATCGTACTCATGCGACCGGTAAATTCCATGATCGAGTTTAAGCAAATTGTTGGTCGCGGCACACGATTATTTGAGGGAAAAGAGTATTTTACGATTTTGGATTTTGTTGACGCCTATAAGCATTTTTCAGATCCCGAATGGGATGGAGAGCCCTTAGATGAAACTACTGAACGTGAACCACGAATTCCTGATGATTCCGAACCAGAAGAGGTGTTGGATGGGCCCTTTATTGATGAGGAAGAAGAGGAAAAACCAAAGAGGCTGAAAATTAAATTGCGTGACGGTAAGGAGCGAGAAATCAAACATATGATTTCCACTTCATTTTGGGGCGCAGATGGTAAACCTATTTCGCTGCAAGAATTCATGGATAATATGGTTGGAGCAATGCCAAATTTCTGTAGTTCGGAAGAGGAATTACGACAGATCTGGTCTCAGCCATCTACCAGAAAAGCCTTCCTGGAAAAGCTCGCTGAGGCGGGATATGGCAGAGATCAATTGGAAATGTTGCAAAAGGTCATTGATGCAGAAAATAGTGATCTGTTCGATGTTCTTTCGTACGTGTGCTTCTTAGTTCAGTGCCTAACCAGAGAAGAGCGTGTTACAAAAGCCAGTACAGACATCTATACCGGTCTTGATACTAATCAAAAAGACTTTCTTGAATTCGTCTTGTCCAAATACATCGATCAGGGCGTTGATGAGCTTGGTGAAGATAAATTGCCCAAGCTGCTCAATCTTAAATATCAGGCAATTGCAGATGCAGAGAAGGAATTAGGGAGTGTCGATAAAATTCGATCGATGTTTATTGGGTTTCAGAAGTTTTTGTATAAACCGAAGTTTGCCTGAAAACAGTTAATTCCTTATTTTTTCTCGTACAGACTTCACCCACTCCTGCCCCTTATCCCCACCCCACAGTAACCACGCAATAAACCCATTGCTTGGTTTTTCCGGGTTAAAGAAATTCTTACCTCGTTTATCTACCTCATGTCGGGCGAAGTAGCTGTACATGCGGGCGATCGTTCGTGCAGAAACCGGCTTACCTGCAGCCAAGTGTTCGGCCATGGCTAACCCTACTTCGGTGCCGCCGCGTTTGAATATTTTACGCAGATCTAGTCCGCGTGAGGCTTCGAGGGAAACTTCCGGTGGGGGAATGAATTCCTGCTTGTGATGCTTTAGTGAGTTCATTGAAGGCAGTATATACCTTTTATTTTGAGTAGTTTACAATAGAGTTTACAATAAAAAAACATGAGGTTACAATAGAGTTTACAATAAAAAAACTTACGCTATACTTTGTATATGGACCAAAAAGTCGACATCGTCACGTTTATTTTAAAGCAGCGACATATCCGATCGCGCGATATTGTCGCAAAGTTCGGTGTGACTCGGCAGTATGCATCAAAATTACTCCGTGAATTGGCTAAAAAGGGTATGTTGGTTAAAACAGGTGCTGCACGTTCGTCCTGCTATGTGTTGCCTAAATATGCAAAGCCGGAGGGGGAGATCGTACGTCGGTATCGTATATCTAGCCTGAAAGAGCACGAAGTACTGGAGGAAGTGGAAGAACGATCTTCGTTCATGCCTTCTTTGCCTGATAACGTGCGAAGCATCTTCCAATATGCTTTTTCCGAGATGCTCAATAATGCAATTGATCACTCGAAATCTGTAAATGTAGAAATATGTGTGCGAAAAAACAAGAATCTGATATTTACAGTCAATGACGTTGGTATAGGTGTTTTCCGCAATATCATGAAAAAAAGAAAGCTGAAGTCGGAACTCGAAGGCGTGCAGGATCTTTTGAAAGGAAAAACCACTACGCAACCCAAAGCCCATTCCGGAGAGGGGATTTTTTTCACATCCAAGATCGCGGATGTTTTTAGTCTTGAGAGTTATGGATACAAGCTGACGATTGATAATCGCATTGATGATGTGTTTTTCGAGGAGCAAAAGCCGTCCAAGCGTGGAACAAAAGTTACCTTCGAAGTTGCCAGTACGTCACAAAAACATTTGAATGATTTATTCAAGCAATATCAAACCAACCCATCGGATTTTGCATTTGATAAGACGGAAGTTCGAGTGAAGCTCTATACCATGGGCACAATCCATGTTTCACGGTCGCAGGCCAGACGGGTACTGTCAGGCCTCGAAAAATTCAAATCCATCGTTCTTGATTTCGACCAGGTCCCCAATGTCGGCCAAGCGTTCGCGGATGAAATTTTTCGCGTATTTTTCTCCAGGTATCCCGATATTCAGATTCAACCAGTGAATATGAACGAGACGGTGCAATTTATGGTCCAGCGTGCGATGAATTTCTCATAACACACCCCATCACAAATCCCCCCATTCATCCAGCCCACTATAAGAAGGGTCTATTGAACAACCAAAGTGTTCAACTGTAGCATCACACCGTTCATTTCCACCCACATTAACCATGTTTCGCCGCTCCGCCGCCGTACTCGCAGCAATCGTACTTCCTTCTATAGCGCTTGCCGTAGCATTCCCCGATGTCTCCCCCAGCCATTCGTACCGCGAGCAGATCGAAACGCTTGCCGACATGGGTGTTGTGAAGGGAAATCCTCCTTCGGCAGGCTCAGGACAGGCTCCGTTATTCATGCCTGAAAGTACAATAAACAGAGCGGAGCTTTTGACGCTCCTTTATAGGGCGGCAGGGAAGACCCCGGCAACGCCGACCAAGTCTTGCTTTAAAGATGTGAATACAGACGCCTGGTTTTCGGCCGTGGTGTGCGACAGTGCGAAGAACGGATACGTGGGTGGCTACCCCGATCCTTCGGCAGGCTCAGGACAGGCTCCACTTTTTAAGCCGGGCAACGCAGTCAACCGTGTCGAGGCTCTTAAAATGATTCATACGGTGCTCGGGCTCAACATCAATGCAACTGCTTCGACCGGGCCACTCAAGGCCTATAGCGATGTGTCCTTCTCTGCGTGGTACACGCCGTACATGACGAGTGCGTTTGTGCACAAAGTTCTGCCGGTCGCGGGACAGACGGGCAATTTGTTTATGCCCGAGGCTGCACTCAGTCGCGGTGAGGCTGCAGCGTATGTTTTCAACGGACTCGGACTCACGCTGCGCGGATACACGGTGAGCAGTAGCAGTAGCAGCAGTACGGAAACAGAGAGGTCATCATCGTCATCATCTGCTCGCACGACTGCGTCATCCAAGTCGACGGAGTCCGCACCGATACTCTTGGATGTCGACTTCCCGTTTAGTGATGACGGAATGTTTAAGGGAAAAACGTCCAAGGTCTACAAGTTCACACAGAAGACAGCAGTCGTCGCAGAGATCACCGTGGATGTCTCGGTAAATGAATCTGCGATGTGCAGACTGTATAAGTTGGAAGCCGAAACATCGTTTGCGTTGGAGTACTACGTGGGACAAGTGGTGAATAATCACTGCTGGATGCGAGTGGCACTTGCACCTGCCAACTACCAGTTGGAAGTAGTCCCCGGTACCAAAGATGGTAACTACAAACTGTCGACAAAGAAGGTGACCGGCGACGGCAATGACGGATTCAGCCAAGCAGCGAAACTCCTCAAGGGTTCGCCAAAAACTGGGTATCTGGAAAGTGAGGATTACGGCGAATTTTATACCTTTACGCTCACAAAAACAGAGAAGCTAACAGTGGTTGTGAGTGAGGCAGATAACACCACATGTTTGATTTTCCCGATGGCGGATGTCGACTTGTTCGGCTTTAGCGGACCGGTGTGTAACGAAGAGTACGAACTGCCGAAGGGGAAGTATGTCGTGGGAGTTACCCGTCGTGATCAGCGCCAAGGAAAAGTATCGTTCTCGATTCGGTACGAGTAATCCGGCTTCGCTCTTGCTACGCCGAGACGAGACTACGTCGCAACTGAAAATAAAATACGCGGAGCAAGGCTCCGCGTTTTCAGTTTCAAAAAATTTTTGCGAACACAAAGAATCAACAACCACATCACAATTTTGCATTCACGCCGCACCATTCACTTCACAAGTTGCGTATGTACCATACAATTTAAACCAATCTTATTTCCTTTCCCTTCAGTCACATGCCAGTAAAAAAGAAGAAGGCAGCTCCAAAGAAGAAGGCTGCTAAGAAGACTGTAAAGAAGGTCGCCAAGAAGAAGGTGGCCACGAAGAAGAAGAAGCCAGCGGCTAAGAAAAAGAAATAATCGCGTCTCGTTATTGAATCGCGATTCAATACCTCCTTACGGGGGTATTGTTTTGTTTAGCGCGGGAATGGTTCGACAGGCTCACCATGACACTCTCGCTACAAAGACCCTGAGCCTGCCTACCGGACAGGCAGGCCCGACGAAGGGTGAAAGGCTCTTTATTTGTTAGAGATGCTCATTAAAAAACGTCACCGTCGTATCCATAAAGTGCTTCCAGGTTTCGCTAAACTCATGCCCTTCTTTGGGGTACGTGACAAAGCGAATATCTTTATCTGCAGCTTCAAGATCCACATTCAGTTGGTTACTCCACTCAATCGGGACATCTTTGTCTTTAAATCCATGGAACAGGAGGATTGGAGCCTGGATATTCTTGAGGGATCCGTGTGGGGAGATCGCTGCCCAAGCCTCGGGAGCTTCCTCTTTTGTTCCGCCGAAGGTTGCAAACGTAATGGGTGCATATTCCTGGTCATCGTTCCACCTGTTAAAGTTCTCCCACGCATCCGTATGCACCGGTGCATACAGCACGGCAGCATCGACGAGTCCAGGGTGTGCTACCAGGATCTGCATGGTGACGCCGCCTCCCATAGAGTGTCCGATCATTCCTATGCGCTCTGCATCGATCCGTGGGTCATGCAGTGCCTTGGTAGCAAGGATCGCGTTGATGCTATCGAGTGCGTATCCAAGACCGTTTTCGTAGGGACCCTTTGCATTCGGGTTATCGTCACTCTGCGCATGGCCGCGATAATCGGTATGGAGTACCGCAAACTTCGCACGTGCGAGTGCATCCTGCTCGCGCCTAAGTCCCCGACCGTTGGTATATGTATCCGGGTCGATGTAACCGTGATTCTGAATGATCAACGGGAAGGGGCCGTTACCCTTGGGGATGGCAAGTGTGCCGCTGATCTTAAGCCCGTTACTGCGGTAGGTGATGAAGTGCTTGGTGTAGGCGGTATTGGCTTCGAGCACTTTCCCGATCCGAAGATCAGAACCGGAAAGAGTCATCGTTGAAAAATCGCTCACAGACTGCGGCCATTGCTCTAAGATCACGGGCTCTGCAATACGAGCATCATTCTCATGTTGCAGCCGGGCTATCGGCCCTGCTGTTGCTGCGCAGCTACTAAGCAGCAGACAAACAATGATGGTCGGGAGAGGGAGACGCATGATTGCAGTATACCAGCACTTCACGCGATACCGAGAGTTCCGAGAGACTCTTCTGTGTGGTCCAAGAATTCTTTATAAAGTTTGTAGTGCCCTGTCTCGTAGTAGGGGACTTCCTGGTATCCGTCTTTCGAAAGAGAGTAAATCGTTGCATGCGGGTACGAGAGAAGAATGGGGGAGTGTGTTGCGATAATAAATTGACAGTCCTGCTCGGTGAGTTCATGCAGCCGCTGTAAGAGTTCCATCTGGCGCTTGGGCGAGAGTGCGGCTTCCGGCTCATCCAGTAAGTACATCCCCTTGCTGCGGAAGCGGTGATGAAAGAGCGCAAAAAACGATTCACCGTGCGATTGTTCGTGGAGCGACTTGCCGCCGTAGTAACTTTTTATGGACGGCCCGGAGTCTGGCTCACGGTCCAGCTCATCGATATTCGTTGCGAGGTTGTAGTAACTCTCGGCACGCAAAAAATAGGCATCCTCTGCACGCTTTACTCCTTTGGCGATGCGGATGTGATTATGAAGAGGGGAATGAGATTCTTGGGTTGCGAAATTGAAGTTCCGAGATCCACCTTCTGCATTGAGTCCGTACCGAAGGGCAATTGCCTCCATCAACGTCGATTTACCGCTCCCGTTTTCCCCTACTAAAAACGTCACCTTGGGGTGAAACGTGAGTGTCTGTAAATGCTTTACCGCCGGCAAGTTAAAGGGATAGGCAGAACGATCGGGGATCGTGTCCTCTATTAGTTCTACGGAGCGGATGAATTGGGTGAGCATGAGTGAATTATAGCTGTTTCAGGTGCACGAGAGTGGTTAATTGACAAAATTAAAATGAGGTTTAATTTATACACATGAGCGAAACTTCCCAAGTGAACGGCGAGCCGGCCTTGCGCTACCCCGCATCCCTGACATTGATTCGACATGCACAGTCGAAATACAACGAGCTAAAGGGTATTTCAACGAAGTGGGATTCCTTTCGGGTATTTCATGAGCGTTTTAAGGCAGAATTTTATAGCAATGCCAAAGAGAGGATCGTCCGACCGGACTTAGCGCTGGAAGTAGTCAGAAAAAGGTGGCCAAGCCCCGAGTTGTACGAGCTTGCTGTAGCATTTTATGAGCAGATTCATGAGTTGATGCAGGGAGTGAGTGATTCCGAAACTCCTATTACCGATAAAGGATTGCAACAGGCAACTGAAACCGGTCGGCATATTGCGGAGCATGTACCGAAGCCGGATATTATTTATCTCTCACCGTATCTCCGAACACGTCAGACACTGGAAGCAATTCTTGCAGGAGCCCCTGCCGATTGGAGAGATGTGCAGAAGTGGGAAAATGAACCCGTGCGTGAGCAGGAGCATGGTATGAATACGGTGTTTAACGATTGGCGCTTAAGTTACGTGTTTGACCCGATGGAAATGCTCCATTCCGTGAAACAGGGTGAGTATGATTATCGCTATAGAGGAGGGGAAAATAGGTATGATGTGCGAGATAGGGCCAGTCGTTTTATTGGTCGCTTGAGGCGTAAGCACGAAGGAGAAAATGTGCTTGTGGTATCGCACCATCTGACAATTCTCGCAACGCTTGGAGAGCTTCTCCATTGGACTCGTGAAGAATTTTTAGACTGGGATGAAAATCGTAAGCCGGCAAATTGTGGAGTGACGATTCTCCGTCGCGAGGAAGGAGTCAGTCGAACAGGAAAGGACCTTCTGATTCTTGGAGAAGGTGGTTACAGCAGGAAGTTGTATACGGAGTGACCCGGCTTCGCTCTTGCTACGCCGAGGCATTCGTTCATTAGCTTTGTTGTTATACAGATCTCGGCGAAGTCCTGTGGTCGGACAGGACGTAGACGGATGGTGCCCGCGGCAGGATTTGAACCTACGACCCCTTGGTTCGAAGCCAAGTACTCTATCCAGCTGAGCTACGCGGGCAGCTTGAATACAGTATAGCGGAATTTCAGAGTCTTTCCTGTTCTTATTTTGCAGCGCCGCAGCATTTCTTAAACTTCTTCCCACTGCCACACGGGCATGGGTCATTGCGACCAGTTTGCTTGGATGGATCATTAAGGATTGTTTTTGATCCAAATCGTGAGGTTCTACGAATTGCGTTTGCGGGTTCTTCCAGGGAACGCACGATGTTACTGGGTGTATCTTGAGGGGCATGGTCTACTGATCGTAATTCCCGGCGGATATCCACCGTGTCTAAAATATCCGATACACTCACGGATATACCTTTTGCTTTCAGGAATTCCGAAACTTTTTGAGCGCCTTCTAAAATATTTGTTTCCTCACCAGTAAAATGTGTAAGAAGAATGAGAAGTTGCTCTCGGGTATCCTCAGTTTGCTCTAATTCCTGAATAACTTCGGCCGGTAATGGGGTGGCGTGTTCATCAAAGAGGTTCCTATCCTCTTCAGAAGTGTTGGTACTCATATAGTAATTATGGGTATATTTTAACCAAAATGTCAAATTCTCTGGATCGAAGCGTATTCTCTGCTAGGATATCCCAGCTTTTGAGTATTGGGGACTCCGGCTTCGCCCGCGAGCTACGCCGAGACAAGTCGCCAATTGATCTTTATTTCTATATTGGGGAGTCGCCAAGTGGTAAGGCACTTGCCTCTGGAGCAAGCATTCGGGGGTTCGAATCCCTCCTCCCCAGCCATCTATCACTTATTATAACTTCACGACTTTTAAGCAGTGCTGCGATAATTTCGGTGTATTCGATGTTACTAATTTCTTTGTCGAGGATGGTAATGGCCTTAAAGAACAAAGATATAAGATGCTTCTTCAAATCGGGAGCAGCTTTGGTGTAAGTCTGGTGCAAGTCGTCTGTCAGCACCATTAAACGGCTGAAGGTATCTATATTACCTTCACGCTTCTGTTCTAAGTCCTCTAATTGCTTCTGCAATTGCCCCAGTTCAACGCGGATGTCCTCCGACATGCGCTGGTAGGTATCAGAGTCTATAACCCTGTCAGCGCGGTCAGTTTCAACGTTCTGGCGACGTGTCTTTAATCGCGTAATACGGTTGTTAATAGCTTTGCCAGTCCTATCAATGCCGCTATGTGTTTGGTCGAGTATGTCATTGGCCTTAGCTGCTATTTTCTTCATCAGGGGCGCAGTAAATTCGAGTTTGCTAAATTCATTCGCTATCAGCTTCTCTAATTCGTCAGAACGGATGTTCTGTCCTACATTGCTATGCTTCTTTTTTGTTAGTGAACAATGATAATAGGCCATGTTCTTCTTCTCATGTAGTTCGGCAGTTACTTTTCCTTGGCATATCCCGCATCGGAGAATATGACGAAGAAAGAACTTCTCGGAGTGCTTTCGTTCTCTATTTGCGTTTTGGTTGTGTTGGTTCTTCACTTCTTGGCACAGCTTGAAAGTCGGGTCATCTATGAGGGCTTCATGGTTACCGTTCTTCTCTTGTACCTTTCCTTTATATTTGATTTTGCCGATATAAAATTCGTCACCAAGCATTTTAATGAACTTGGACTTTGCCATCTTCTTACCTGACTTTGAACGTAAGCCTTTGTCGAACATGATGGTATTCAACACTGTGTGATTATAATTGCCTGTGGCATAAAGCCGAAAGGCTTCCTCTATTAAATGCCTTTTGGTTTCGTCCACTTGTATTACTCTTCGGACTTTATCGCCGTCGGCAATGGCAATATTCAGATAGCCAGGTTTTGCAGGTCCAGGCCAACCCCCACTTGCGACTTTGGCTTTCATACCTCGCTTCGTCTTTATGGATATTACCCTGCTGTAATATTGGTTCATTTCGGATACGAAGCCGTCCATTAGCTCACTCTCTGGTTCATCGGACTCCGTAAACGATTGGTTCAAAGCAACAAGTTTGCACCCCGCCTCGTTCAGTAAATTTTTTATCTGTTTGTGGTCAGATGAGTTTCTAGCAAACCTATCAGTCTCGGTTACGATAAAATACTTCACGTCATTATCAATCACATAATCTATAGCTTCCTGAAAAGCAGTACGTCCCTTGCGGCTTGTTCCGCTTTTTCCTGCATCGGTAAATACCTTCAATATGTTGATATTCCTCCTCTCAGCAGCTTCACGACAGGCTGTCTCCTGATTTTCGGTAGACTGGCCTTTAGCCTGTCGTGAGCTACTTATGCGCGTATATATGACTCCTGAATTGTCCATAAACTATTTATAATAAAGGCATACAACAAAGAACAAAAATATTTCCTATGCACCTTCTTGATAGATATGGTCACTAAATTCATTTCCCCTTGTCTCTAAATATTCCCCTACTTCGCAAATAACATCTCCTAACAAAAGTTGCATGCCCGTAAATCCGACGCCATCAATTTTATATGATGGAGGTAATAAAACTAATTTACATTCAAAATCTGATAAATAATTTTGTAGCAATATTATCTCTTCTTTCGACTTACATATTCCATATCTATCACTGACAATTAAAGTAGATACTCGTCGTACTCCCATTTCTACCAGCATTTCGTGAAAAACGTCACTTTCTGTAGTTACACAATTTTCTTCTTCGACAAATACTTTCTCAACTTTTAAATTACTTTCCTCGGCATATTCTCTGATTATTTCTTCTTGTAATTTCAGAGAATCGCCACGCTTTTTTGACGATAGTTCTCTACCGCAAGCCTTTAGAAAAATATAACATGTCTGCTGCATAAAAAAATTGGGGAATAAATAAATATATTCACACCCTAAGCTCGACATGCGCTTTGAAATGGACAGCGACGTTTGTATAAATCTGTCTTGAACCTTCGCCGTTAAATTCTCACTCCAATCATCACAGGCATCCTGTCATGCCGCGTTGCTACCTGAAAATAGTGTGATGCTGGTTCGGTGAGGACATACACATGCGGTTTGCGCTGCTCATCATGGACGAGGACGCCTTTAATGCCCTGCGTCACCTGAAGCCACACGCCTTTCTCACAAATAAACGAGGCAGGAATGTCTACGAGTTCTGGGTGCATCCAATTCCATTTCCCTTCCTCCAAGCTCTCTTTCTTGCACCATCCTGTGTGATACAGCCTCGATAGCTTGTTATCCCTGTTGCCCCACTCAAAAATGCCGAGTTGCCCTCCGTACCACACAGGCAATAGTGCTTTCTTGTCCCTGAACTGAAACCGTATCTCCTTCTCCGCGCCCTCGTTGCGCGTTATGACATGGCTTTCCAGCTTGTGATGTTCAATCAGCTTGTCCGAGAACTCCCGATATTGGACGGATAATGCGCTGCACATGGGTATTGGAGGTTAGAAACACATTTTGCCTGCAACGTCGCATATTTCGTAATCGTTTGCTGCATCGTCGTATATGTCCTTCAAAGGCAACGTTTCAGCACTACGAAGTGCGAAACGTCCTATCTTGGCATTCACTAATCGCATCAGTTCTGACGACTTCATGCGGTCACTATGCTTTGTGAATAAACTTAGTTGAATCGTATTGGAACACTGCAAACTCTCGGCAATGACATGGACATACCCAACCTTATGCCCCTTCCTCCACCCCGCTTCAAATAAATCTTTGGCTGGTGTCACTAGGCTCTCGAATTCATCCGTTGCCTCCATCAAGTCCATGCGCCCGTACCAGCTTCCCCCCTCTTTGTAGGACAAATACAGCGCAAGTCTGTCACAGGAAAAATTGTAGTAATGCAGTGCTTCTGAAAGACGTTCGACATTTCTGACAATCCATCCTCGTAGCCGCAATGGGTCGTCGGTTGCGCCACCTACGCTTCCCCCTCTCGCCATTGCCTTGTGTGGAGGCCGCGTTGTCTTCAGTGGGCTAATGGCTGTCCCTCGCATTTCCCATAACAGTTGTTCGCCTTTGATAGTGAGGAGTCGTCGAATGAGCTTAGTGTCTGCTTTCACTAGTTGGTCACAGGTGTAAATGCCGTAGCTGCTTAACTTCTCTTTGCTGCGTCCTGCAATGCCCGTGATGTCGTCCACGGGCTTATCCTGTAGAAGTGTTGCTATCTCCTCTGGTGACGCGGCTACGTGGCATCCAAAGGGCTTGTTCGTGTCTGATGCGAGCTTGGCGAGCGTCTTGCTTCGGGAAATGCCGATGCTAACAGGCATCCCTATTTCCTGAAGCATGCGTTGTTGCAATGCCTTAGCCGCTTCGGGCAACGGCAAATTGAAGGCACGCGAAAGAAACGTAGCGTCGAAAAATAACTCGTCTATGGAATAGTATTCAACGGCGGTGCTGACGGTTTTTACCATCTTTAACATCTGCTTGGAAATAACCTCGTACCAATAAAAGTCACGCTTCACGAATATTCCTTCGGGGCAGAGCTTAGACGCTTCCCAAATCGGGACACCCGTCTTCACTCCTCGCTTCTTCATTTCGTAGCTCTTGGCGATAATGCACGCGCCTTGGTTGCCGAGAACGCCTACGGGCAGCTTTGCTAGATACGGAAAACGCACCCTTTCACATGACACATAGAAACAGTCAGCATCCAAATGTCCGATGAGAGCATGCGTCTGTGTCATAGGTCGTGCAGTGTACGCTCGTACACCCATAACAAGTCAAGGTTCTGCTCGGTTACCTACATTTGGTTACCCCTAAATGTCCCTACAATGCTCTAGGCTCAATTTGAATGTATGCCACATATATTTTATCACTGAAGGTAAAATAGGTTGTTAAAACTAAACTGAGGGATAGGCACTTAAATATCTTTTATTCATCCGAGTCCAATTTATCCTCAAGTTCGCTTCTAAATTCTGAGTTGATAAGGTTGCCATTTCGTAGGTAGGTAAAAAATTCAATGTAGGAGATAGGGCTGAGAAAATGAAATAGGTATCGCTGCTTAATCTGCTTTTGTTTCAATTCATTATTTAAATCTTCAAAGTGCTGTTTCGCATATTTATATTTTGCGCGATTTTCAAGAGAGTCATCGTTGTCAGCTTTTACTTCAACCACAATAAAATAATCGCATTCCTTGTTTTTAATATAAATAAAATAATCGGGATTAAATGACTGCTGCTTAGAATGTTTTCCTCCAGTAGATGTAATTGAGTATTCAATGCTATAAAAACCTTTATCTCTCGACTTTACCCAAGCCTCAATTATTTCAGCGTTTTCCTTTTTGCATAACATTTCAAGAAACTTTCTTTCTGGTTCTGCTTTAGTAAATACAATATTCAAAGGAGTTTTAAACAAATATGGGTTAATTAGTTTGGAGGAGCTTTTCGGGAATGTCTCATCTTCAATAACTGACTGCAAAATGTCAGAGGTCTCTTTTCCTAATTCTGCTGTGAAATCCTCAGTGTAGAACACTGTTGCATAGTGGCGTAGGTTGCCAACTGAAAGTGTCTCTTGTTCAATTTTATTCGTGTTAAGCAAATAAGGGTCGGTTATCTTTCGAATATTTACAACCGTTTTTCCTCTTTTGCGTAAGAGTGTCCCAAACATTGAAAGAATCTTTTGCTTATTTTTTTCAGTCATTACATTTCCCTTGATACCAACCCTATTCATCGAGTTTCGTATAATCGTTTTTATTGCCTCTTTAGGAGGGAGATTTTCTTTCGTATAGTAACCCTCAGGCAACCTTAATATTTTGCCCTCCCATTCACGGATTTTAAATTCATCAAATATTTTATTTACAACTTCTTCAATCGTGTATGTGTTATATGAAATAAGTGTGTTCTTAGATGATATTTTACCACTCAAGTCTGTGTACTCTGTTTCTTTTTCTGTTTTCTCAACTTGAGCGATTAATTCGATATAACCCTTAGTATAATCAAATTCAGTATGTTCTCTCGTTGATTCTTTCTCCTGAGGTTCCTTCTCATAATTAATATTGTAAAGCTCAAAATTGAACTTGCTCCTTTTTCCAGTCCTCAGCGGTAAACTAAATAACTTCATTTCTACTTCTAATATTTCATCCACAAGTCCCGTAATATTACGACTCCAACTATCATGATTAAATACTCTGACACGAGGCTGCGGAGATTGATACTCAGGAGGAATCCTTAGTCCTCGTCCCAATACTTGTGCAATAAGCAGCTTTGAATTAAAAGCTCTATCCTCCCATGGAACAATTTGAAACACATTTTTTACATCCCACCCTTCGGTGAGCATTGAAACTGATACTATCCACTCAACGGGGTTATCCGCGTTATCAACTTTAGAAAGTTTAGCAATATTCGCTCTATGGTCTTTATGCGAAGTAACAATAAGAACTTTTTTATTAATATCCTCTCTTGGTAAATTCTCCTTTTGGGTAAGGTAATCAATTAGTTCTTCAGCTAGCTGTTTAGCTCGTGTTATATCTTTTGTAACTAAAATTGTTAAAGGTTTTACTTTTCTATACATGTCTTTATTCGATTTATGATTATCATAAATTTTTTGGAACTTTTCCTGACTGTCTAAAGTATCATCCTGACTAACATAATCTACCATTTTAACCATTCTGTCGTCCTCTGCCTGCCGTAGGGAATAACGATAGATAACGTCATTAAAATATTCATCTTCGATATATGCAGTGCCTGTGAATCCAAGGATAAAATGAAACGAATAATCTGAACTTAACAAAAAATCTTTCCATTTTCGGATATCCTGATTCTGTTTATCATTCCCTGCTACTACATTGTAGATGTGATGTGATTCATCATTCAAAACTAATACTTTATCGCCGCCTCCCTTTAAGCTGTCTCGAATTGAGGAACCAGTTTTATCATATACTGCATGAATATTTTCGATGCAAATGTCACCATTTTTTACCGTAACATTTGCATTAACAATACTTGGATTTCGAAATTTTGCGTTATCAGGAATGGAATTCTTTAACTTAATATCACTGCTAAGAGCAGTAAATTTTTCCATTAAACCTTTTTCGATTGTAAGGGACGGACAAAGCACCAACACTCTATCAACTAATCCCAAGCCAAGCATAATTTGCGCGATTGCATACATTACGTAACTCTTTCCAGTGCCAGTCGCTAAATCTATATTTGCACTTAGTTTCTGCGGCAACTGCAAATGCCGACAATATTCATCAACAGTATTATAACGAGTTCTTAACTCAGTATTGTGCGGGTCACTCCAGTTTTCCCTAACAAGGTCTTCTGTACTCTTATAATTACCTGACGCTAAAAATATTATTGCTTGTTGTATTGCTTCTTTTTGGTAGCTCCTACCATCAATAGCAATATCCAAAAACCTATCCCAGCTGCTTAAATCTAATTTTGCAGGGTCAAAGGTTTGGCTTACCTTTAATACCAGGTCGCCTGTCTTATATGTTTTAATTTCCTGAAGCATATTATTTAGCGGAAGGATGTATTTTTAACTCCTCCTTAAATTCATTTCCGTAGATATCAACATAGATAACCATGATTTTATTGCCACATTCATTCTTATTAAAAGTTGGAATGATAATTTCTTTTTGATGTTTAAGTACCTTCTTAATTTCAATGGCATCTTCCTCTTCAGTATCGTTCCCTTTTTTGCCATTTTTCTTAGGTAAAAGGTCTTCTGCAAAGAAAGTAGAATCCATTTCAAATTCCTTACCGTTGTAATCTAAATCCACCAATACCATTGCTAATGATTCAAAGTTGCCCATTTCATTCCCGCTCTCCTCTTCTGCAAAATCAGAATTGAATTTTGAGATATGCACAGTTACTGAATCCTTATTTACCACTAATTTTGAAGTAACTTGTGGTTGTCTCATAAAATGGAAACCAACCGCATCTTCTAAATCATTGATATACTTTTTGCTTTGTGGCTGTCTAAATTTCTTAAATCTAACTTTATGCAGTTCTCGAATCACATGATAAGGAACTTTTAGAAAATAATATTTAACGTTTCCAATTTCCTGATAATCGCTAATAAAATCTACGTAATTAGCTGGTGCTACGACGTAAACACGGCTGCCAATTTTATTACCAATATGCGAATGTAAGTCTTCTAAATAGTCTTTATCCACTTGCGAGTTCTTGAATTTCCAATATGGAAAAATGATGCAATAGAATCCATCCTTCTTCTGTCCGCTGAAACTAATACCCCCAACTTTCTTATTTGTTTCTTCTATCTCAAAAAGCTCCATGACGAATTTAATAAATTCCTCCGTTTGCAAATCAAATATTTTTTGTAAGTCATAATAACCAGTGTTTAAAGTCACGAAACTCTTTGCAAGCTGCTGATGTTTTTCCTTTTCCTTCATTAAACTTTTACTTGTTTGAATATTCAATAATCTTTTTTGTATTGTGTAATATGAAAGTTTGCCTATGTCACAAACTATCCATTTTCTGCCCAATTTTTCGGCAACTGCGGCTGTTGTACCTGAACCTCCGAAGAAATCCATAACCAAATCACCCGGCTGTGAGGATGCCGAAATGATTCTAGCTAGTAATTCTTCAGGCTTTTGAGTCGGATATCCTACGCTGTCCTCAGGTGTATAAGCATATGTCCCTGTCGGTAAGTCATTGAAGCTCTCGGCTAACTCTTTCTTTCCCATCCATACGTCCCATGCTGACTGAGGTCTTTTTTCAGTTGCCTCAAGAATTGCTTCATCCTTTGTAAGCCTTGGGTTATCTGAAATATAAGTTTTAAGGTAATTGGAACCTCCGCTACTTTCTTTGCCTCTAGTGTAAAACCAGCCATTTTTATCTTTATCCAAGGCATTGGTGATGCGTTTTGAATAACCCAGTCGCAAAGGTGGGTTAAAGACTGCTGTAGGTGATTTATAGCAAAATATTAGCTCGTGAGATTTTGGGAAGAATTTTCCTGAACCCATCAACCCACAAACCCAAATGATTTCAGCGAATTGAAAACTAGGAAATATTTCATCGAGTAGAAGTTTAATAACGTGTCCTTTTCGAGAATCAATATGAACATAAATTGTTCCATCTTCAGAAAGAATCTCTTTTGCAAGTATCAATCTTCTTCTAATAAATTCTACAAAATCAGCCCCCTTTGCCTTATCCGCATATGCTTTTTCCTGGCTAGAACCTGTGAAATCACTGTTTGTTGCAAAGGGCGGGTCTATATAAATCAATTTTACCTTTCCTTTTATCTTATTTTTAATCACAGGATTCTTATTTTCATAAACGGTTTTTAATAGCTGTAAATTATCACCAAATACAATCATATTTTGCCAGCCGTCATTGAATTTCTTCCTCTCACCGTTAAATATCTTTTCAATTTGAAGGGGTACAGGACAAATACCGTCTTCATTAGAAAGGATATCCTCTTTTCGCATTTTACCTCCATAAACTACTTCATATTCCTTCTGCAGAATCGGAAACATTTTATATTTATACTCTGCTGGAAGTGGCTCATTTTTCTGTAAACGACTAATAATGTCTTGAATTTCAAATTCATCGAGCTGGCTTGCAGAGTTATTCATGTTCATGTGGGGAGTCTATCAAATAGAACGATATAAGGTAAGGTTTTATAAAACACCCTATAAGCTCGCTAGTACATCTTCAGGACATTCTTAGCCAAAGTAAGGGCATAGGGAATGTCATCCGCGCTCTTAAGGTCCAAGTACGAGATATTTTGGTTGTAATACTTCATGGAATTTGGGATGTCCTTCACGCGGCGTTGCGGGTCTATGGCTTTAAACGCGCTGGCCAAATTGCGCGGAAACATCAGGCGGAGCTTTGCCAGATAGACATGGAAGCTAAGTGCATTTTTCCTGCCGATACGAAGTGCGATATACCCTTTGCGCGGCTGTACCTCTAGGCGAGAGTCGAGCTTCGTCAGTTCTGAAAGCATTGTGTCATATAGCTCTCGGGTATCCTCCCAGCCCGCCTTGAAATGGTCGTCCACTGTGTAGGTTTTTACCTCGCGAGCGACTTTGCGTACGCTCTCGGAGGCAGGGGCAATTTGCGCGAGCTTCGCGCCCTTCTGGCTGCTTTGTAGCTGGATAAGCGAGAGCAAGCTGTTTTCGTATTGCTGCACCTCCCAAAATTCAAACGGCAAGTCCTGAATGCCTAGAGCCTCGCGCTGGTGCGGAGTGAACGAGGCAGCAATAAACAGGACACGGGACGCTTCCCAGTTCACGTCGTCACGCTTGAGCTTCGGAATGACATCATGGGCTTTCAAAACGAATTCTGCTCGGTTGTTGAGCAAGAGGGATAGATAGGCGAACCCTTGGTCAATTAGAGGCTCATGCGTACCCCGCTTGTATTCGATAAGTACGAAGCTGTTTTGCTCGGTGTCGAATGCAACAGTGTCTATGCGTAGGCCGTTGTTCGGTGCGAATTCTGAAGCAACAAACGTCAGGCCAAACGCTTCGTCTAGGTCAGCTTCGATAAGCCGTTGCAAATCGCGCTCTATACGAAAGGGTTTTTCCTTTATTCGCTTAAGTGTGTTGTTGGCTGTAAATAGTGGCATATGCGGATAGTGTAACCAATGCGCCTTCGTTTAAATACGTCATTTTGAACCATCCTCTAAAAACCTCTTTTGAAGTTTCTGTATGCGCTCTCCTGTTAATTGATACTTGAGCAGTGCAGTTACATCGCCGTCGCTGTATATTTTATCGAGTCCCCATGTAACGTACATATCCGACGTTTCAGTCAAGCAGTCTCTCGCTAGTTCTTGGTATTCGGCGTACTTAGCCGTATATTTTTCCACTACCGTTAGATTCTGTGCCAACGCTCTTTTATTGCCTTGAATCTGGTAATACTGAGCAACAATCGTGCCTGTCATTGCCATGATGATGAACGCGCACGCTATCAGAATGCCGAAGGCGTGCTTCTGCATTTGAGTGTGTATCTTATTCATAAGAGTAGGCGGGAAAGGGCTAACACCTTAAGTATTACACCTTAAACATGAGGTTCTCAAGACAAGCCTGAGGTTAGAAGATAAACAGGTGAAAAAACAAGGAGCTTCCCATCGAGCTATAGAAGACGTTTCGTTGCAACTTAGCGATAGGATTCGTGCGCTTCGCGAGAAACAAAACCTCACTCAGCAAGCACTCGCTTCAAAGGCAGGGGTGTCCTTAAAGTACCTACAAGCCCTAGAGTCCCCGAATCCGCATAATGCGAGCGTGGTTATCCTGAACAAGCTGGCCAAGGGTTTCGACATGCCTCTCTGGAAGCTCCTAAAATTCGACGAGTAGTTTTGATACTTATAAAGGTACATCGAGTTATTAAACTTTTGCCCCCCCTCGCGCGAACGTCTAAAAACAGGGATAAAGTGCCTTGGCTCGTTCCTGACAGAACGGAAGTCTTGGTTTCTTTCCCCCAACCCCCTAAAACCAACCACTATAACGTCATTATAAGTAGCCTGTTTAATTCTAAAGGGCGCACTTCTCTAATAGGGGCTGCGGTTTTATTGGTAATTTTATAACCTATTTAAAAACAGGTTATAAAATTTTAAGCTCTGGTCTGTAGAAATTAACCGTCCCATACCGTTGGAAGCCTTTATAGAACTGATTGCTAGCCACTTTCTGAACCGAAGCCGCGAACCATTTACCACCCATCGGAGCCGCGATGCCTCTTTTATTAAGCAACTGCGCTATGTGGTGGTAACTGAGCCGCTTACCCTGCTGCCGCTTCCGTCTAAACCCTACAATGTCCCTAACCGTTGTTAATTCGGCGGGAACAGCCACATATTCGCTTCCTAATGTCCTGTAACCGTAGGCACAACGGCCTCCAGCGTATCCTTTGCCAGCCTCTACTTTTTTCAGTCTGCCAGCGGACATTCGCGCAGTAATCATTTCCTTTTCGTATTCGGCCATCATAGCTTTGAACTGTCTAAATAATTTCCTACTAGGCTCGTTCGATAGCAGGTCAGGTTCTTCTATAGAAATAACGGCCAGTCCACGTTTCTGAAAGTCGGCCAATAACTGCTCTGAAACCACGAGGCTGCGCGATAGCCTGTCGAGCCGTAGAAATACCAACCCCAAGCCCATGTCTTTATGCTCCTCTGCGTAATTCAACAATCGTAGAAGTGCGGGACGGTCTTTAAGCGAACCTGAAACTGCCTCGTCCCTGAAAATATCGAGCAACGGTAGGCCATGTTTCTCTGCGTACTCTTTAATGCGGTCTTCCTGAATCTTGATACCGAAACCGTCGCGCTGGCCTTCCGTTGAAATTCTGGAATACCCTATCAAGTGTCGGGGTGTGTCGGCCATAGAGAGAAGTTGGTAGGAGTTATAATGGCGTTATAAGTGCGGCTCAGATGGCCATGATTTGCTGCGGGCCATCGGGGTACATCTCGCAATAGCGTTTGTAGTTCTTCATGATGTCCAAACATTCGATGCGTTCTAGCCCGCTAAATTCCATTACGGTTTTTATATCGAACATGTTTGTGACACCTGAACGTCGAGTGTTTTCGTAGGCATGGAATTTTTCTGGGGTAATCTGTGGCGGATAGTCCATATAAAGAAATGGGTAATTAAATAGGCTTTTTGTTCTTGCGTCTCTCTGCCCTCCATAGTTTTTTGTACTGTGCATCCAGCCTCCTAAACTCTTGCCCTCCAAACTCCGCCCCACGGTGTCTTGAGAATGCTTCTTCCAATCGGCCATTCGCTTCTAAGTAGCGTTGCTCATTCCGTAACGCTTCAATTTTGGACAAAACCTTTTTAATTCTTAACAAAATTTCTTCCATTTTCGGTGTCTTCGGCAAATTCTTCGGCATAAATATCTTTGAGTACGGCGAAGCCAGCCTTTCTGCTTTATTCCTGAAGCGAGGGGCTGTTCTTTCGTCTAAAATGTATCTTTATACTATATACCTATTCGTCATAGGACAAGCATATTATGGCTTATGTATGCCATTAGTTTGTTGTTCGATTTCCTATTTGTTCTAAGCCCCCCCTTATACGCGGGTATTGTCTCTTTTTCGTATATTAGGAAATTAAATGAGAATAAATAAACCTCTCCAATAAATCCAAAGTGGCTACCTATACGCAAGAATGCCGATAGTGCTTTTATCAATTATATGACTTTTAAAGTCTTATGACTTTTCTACTGCTCACTTTTGGCGAAATACTGAAGCTCCTCTGATAGTAAGTACTTAAATGGTGCAAGGTACTGCCTCGCAACTTGGTCTGTATTGATATCAAAGTTAAAATTTAAGGCAATGTTTAAGTGTTTCCTGTCACACAGATAACGCATATCCCATATTTTTTCGTTCCACCTAGCATGGTCATTGGCAAACCTACTATGTACGCACCTCCAGATAGCCCTGATAAATAATTCTGGTTCTAGCCCCTGCTTGATTGATGTCCTGAGCTTCTTGTAGTCCTCCTCCAGCCATTCACATTTCCGCCCCGTTGCTAGATAGAACCCCATAACAATATGCGCCTGTTCATCAGCTGACATATCATCGAATATTTGATGCCGCTCCAAGAGCATTTTTGTTATTTCTGAATTATAACCGTTCAATTTTTTGTCAAGCGTCGGCGGCTCTGGCGCGTTGCTATTATTCTGAATAACTAATTCATTATTCTTTTCCTCTCTCTTTTCAGTATCGTCGTCCTTCGCCCATGTCCCACCCTCCGTCCCACCTTCATTTTTAGTATTTACTTCATTAAATTTATCTAATTCTATTACCTTCTTAATATTATGTTCAGCATTTGTGCTTAGAGGGTCATTGCTTTCTTCAGCAGAGGTAACTTCATTTTTATTTATAGGCTCGTTGCAAGTCTGCATAGAGGTATCAGCATCCTTGCTGCTAGGGGTCGTATCAGGAATGACACGAGTCTTGGTAATTTTTATATATCTCTTATTGCCTTTAGCCTTATCTATCTCAATTTCAATATAGCCTCGTTTTTGTAACTCACTTATACAACGTGTGACAGTCGCTTTGCTTAGGTTATACATCTCTGCAAAGTATCTATTGTTTGCCCAACAAAAGCCTTCTTTATGTGTTAACAAATAAATATCGCCGTACATCAGTCTTGCGGCAGGGTTTATCGTATCATCATGGGCTATATACATCGGTATCTTCATGTAGGACGGTGGTTTCTTCCTTTTATACATAAATATATTTGGTAGATAAATTAATAAGGTATGTCTGAAAATAATCGTTTCTTTACAGTTGTTAGGGCATTTACAAAATCAATCGCACCTACTTTTTCATTGCCCCAGTAACGCCGATTTATTTCATCCTCTTCGATATTCATTTCAAGAATGAACTGCGCCCTTCGTTGTGTCCTATCTATGCTTAACAACTCTCCCTTTTTATCGCAGAGACACCATGCACAGAGCTGAAAGTCAGTCGTTGTAAATATATGCATAAAAATAAAAGATGAATTTATAAAATATCGGCTTTTGGCGATACTAAGTTCTTATCGCTTTGAGCCTTAGGAAGAGGTTTAAGCCCATCAAGCGCGAGAAACAGATGTGCTGCTTGCGTGATAAATATTTCTAACGCATCCGATGATTTGGAGGGCTTGTCGTTTTCCATGCCACTATGAAATCACCTTCAGCCCTCCCAAACTGGACAGGGGAACTTAAATGAATCTGTCTCTTACTTTCGTCTTAATTGTTCATATTCTTGCTGAACTCTAGTAATCTCTTGGGTGACAGCCCCTTTAGAAACCGAGTCTGTGGTTGATAGCTTAGTGATTGAGCCAAATCCCTCATTTATTGTTTGCCATATTTCCTCGTTATTAAGCCTTTTAGTGAGGCCATCAATAATAAGATATTTCCTATAAACCAGATAGGAACTTATACCCTTCTTCTTCGGGTCTGGAGGAGCAAGTGTTGAGTGATATGCCATAATCATTGCTTCCATCTCAACTATGCTATTAAAGACACCTTTACTCTTTAGTAAAATATTCACTCCTCGTTCAGTAAGTTCTATAGAAACTTTTTCATCTTCATATTTAGAAACATCCTTCAATTCTACGCCAAGTGCCACCGCATAGTCCTTCTTGGAATCTACAGCGCGTACTAATTTGGCATCTTTGCCTACATCATGCGCTAGAGGAAAATTCAAAAATCTTCCATACCTGACAAAGTTTGCGATAGATACAAACCAATCTGGGCTTAGAGAATATTTATTAATAAGTTCACCAATGTCGTCTTTAAAGTGTTTGTATTTATTATTTATAACGACAAAATCATCAATATCTAATTCGGTTTTATATGTATCTTTTTCAAGAACTTTCACATATCCCTTTTCAGGAATCTCATGCTTCTGCCGAAGCTGCATAATTTCTCTTTGAATATCCATGCTTGTGATTATTCTGAAAAAATTATTTTGCCCCCTAGCATTACCCATTTGGAGGCAATTTTCCTTAATAACATCCCTATCTATCATCAATATTTTATTCATCATATATATATCCCACTTTACTAGCCCACCACTGCCATAGATAGGCTTCTCTGTCGCTGCGTTATCGAAGTATATGAGTCTATTACATCAAGTTTATGTTCCATCTGTTTCCAGTAACTCATATTACTTAACACGGTTATAATAATGTTTGAACTGAGCAGCCATGTAAAGTTAACTTTACACTATATAAACAGTCATGAAAAACAGTTACTCATGATGTGCTTTTGCATGCAAGCGATGGAACAACACTTGAGTTGTTTTCCTTCGTTCTTCATAAGGTCCATCTAATTTGTCGGTTACTTCTTCGGGGAAATAGCCAAAGACTCCAAGAAAGTATCGATATGAAACTTCTTCGTAAGGACCCAAGCTATAACTACCAGAAAAATATTCTCTGCATACATCTCGCGTGTGACGCACTATTTCATAAAGATCGATAATACTGAGTTCTCGTTCAATTTGGCTGGAGATATACTCGGCAATGCCTATTCCCCATTTGTAAGCAAGTTCATTAAATTCCTTGCTCTCATCAAGAGGAAATCCATTAGGCCAATCTTTTGCAATGTGCTCAGGAGGTTGAGGCCAAGGATTGACTGTATTATTGCTCAAGATGCAGACAGGAAAGTGTGACAGTGTACCGTAGGACATGAGGAATATCTAAATATACACTTTTATCTCTAAAATCATCCACCAGTCCCAGCCATTACTTTTTACACTTATAAACGAATAATTTGGCTTAATATAGGCAAAAATAATGATCTCAAATTTTGCTCTGCACCAGTCTTCTTCGTTATTCTTTGAGGAGCTTCAGGAACGGTTTATTGATATACAATTTTTCTCGGCCTATTTTTACAGATTCCAAGATGCCTATTGTGGCTAATCCATCCAGGTATTTTCGTGCTGTTTGTTCTTTTGCTATTCCTGCTTCGATTAAAAATTGTGTTTTGCAATACGGTTGCTGAAATAGAAGGTCGAGTAGTTCTTTTGAGTAGGATGGAAATTCTTTCTTCATGTGTATTTTTGTCGTTTCCATAAGACTCATACCAACTTGCATTTAAAACGCCATTAATGAGAGAATAGGTGCCATGCCCCGCACCTACATTCCTCTTTCATCAAAAACAGCAGCAGCCATCGA
>JAYUSS010000132.1:0-3495 GCA_043755535.1 Candidatus Peregrinibacteria bacterium
ACATGCGTGGATGCATGCATGACTATCAGTCTGATTCCTTATTTCTATGTGCTATAGAGGCATGTCAAGAAAAAAGTAGGGGGGAATCGACGACTACGAGTGATGAGCTGTTTGAACGCAAGAAGTATTGTGATAGATTGAGCATATGAGTCTTAGCATTGAAAAACAGGATATATTAGATGGTGCCAGTAGAATTGTGATTGCTGATCCCGCAATGCACGATCACCGATTAGATCAATATATAAAGGGCATGCAGGCTAAGATAACCACACTCCCTGAAAGTATTGATCGCTCTGAAAAGTATTTAGAGAATACCTCTGCATTGGGAAGATTGGCACGGGAGGTTACGTTTCAGGTTACCAAGATGATAAATGATCCCGAGCAAATTGCGGAAGCAATGAGTACACTGGCTGATGTCGCAAACAACATCGATCCATCACTAGCATCAGATGTAGCCTTAGCTACGCAAATCAGAGAAGTGATTGCAAGCCGAGCGCAAAAGTTAAGAATCGCATATGAGCGGTTTTGCCAGTCTCAAGCATAGGGAACTATAATACTTCGGAATTTTGTGAAACATCATCAAGAGGCTTTTAGAGACTTTTGAGTCTCTCCTCAATCTTCCCAAGCTTCCCCTTCGCCTCCTCCAGCTTCGCCTTCTGCTCTTCAATCAACTGAGCGGGGGCTTTCGAGATAAATTGTCCATTACCAAGTTTCGCCTCGATACCACTCACAAATCGCTCAAGATTCTCCTGCTCCTTGAGCAAACTGGCTTTCTCTTTCTCCACATCGATCAACCCCTCCAGGGACAGATGCACTTCAATATCATTGAGGAATGTACTTGCGACGTTCTCCAACTTCTGCGAATCGGATGAAATTTTCAAACTGCTGACTTTCCCGAGACGGCGGATATGGGCCTCCTGTGATTCGAGGCCGTTGCAGTACTTCCTGCTGACAAGTGTGATCGATACTTCTTTCCCGGGCTCGACGCTTTGATCTGTGCGCAGTTTGCGGATAGCGGTTATAACATCGATGAGTATCTGAAGCTGATCAAAAGCTTCCTGCCCTGCCTGATCAAGCTTCGCCACCGGCCACTGCTCGGCAATCAACATTCCTGCACCATCCGGCTTCACCTGACCCCAGAGTTCCTCCGTCACAAATGGGCAATATGGATGTAAGAGAGTAAGGATACGGCGCAAGGCGTAGACGAGAACTTCCAAGTTTGCCGAACCTTTGCTGAGTTCCAAATACCAATCGCAGAAGTAATCCCACACGAAGCTGTACATCCTGTCCCCCGTCTCACTCAAGCGATACTCCTGCAGCCCCTTTGCCACCTCAACAGTCACCTGATCCAGAGCATGCAAAAGAGCCCTATCGGCCAGTGACAACCCTGAAAGCTGAAAGCTAGACTTGTCCTGAGCGTCGCCGAAGGAAGCTAGAAGCTTCTTTGGATCCACCCCCGCCGCTTCACACTGCATAAGAACGAACCGCGACGCATTCCACAGCTTGTTAATGAAGTTCCTGTATCCCGCAATTTTCTCTTCGTACAGACGTGAATCCGCACCGGGGCTCTGACCGACAATCATCGAAAGTCTGAGCGCGTCTGCTCCGTAGTTGGCGATGATATCGAGCGGGTCGATCATCGTGGACGGGTCGCTCTTACTCATCTTCTTTCCGTCACGTGTTCGAATAAGACCATGGAGGTACACCGTCTTAAATGGAATCTCCCCTGTCGCGTAGGTCGTCATTAAAATCATACGAGCAACCCAGAGAGGAAGGATGTCGTAGCCTGTTTCCATCACCGATGTGGGATGGAACTTTTTATAGTCAGGACTACGCTCCAATAATTCGTTGAAGCTGAGAGAAAAATCCGATGTGAGCGCAGGATCAACGAGGGAAGACCATGTCCACAAGGATGCGCTGAACCATGTATCAAGAGTGTCTTCATCCTGCATCCATCCATCCCCTTCGGGAGCTTTGGTACCCGTGTAAATTTCATCGCCGCGATACCAAACCGGTATACGATGCCCCCAATAGATCTGGCGGGTGATGCACCAATCATGAAGATTATCGACCCAGTGCATATATTGCTTACTGAACCGCTCAGGAATGATAGTGATATCTCCGTGATGCACGACATCATGCATGATTTCTCTAAGACTCATCTTCTTATCCTTCCAGTCCACCACCAGTTTGTTTACATCAATAAACCACTGCAACTTAATCTGCGGCTCGATGGTTCCCCCACCGCGCTGACTGGTCGCTTTGTTGTGCACGTAAGCGGGATCCTCTTTAACGACCAATCCCTTGGCCTTGAGCTTCTCCACAATCAACGGTCGTGCGTCATCGATCTTCATCCCGGCAAATTCCTCGGCGATGGGGAGCAGTTTTCCGGTGTAGTCGATTACCTGTTCTTTCTCGAGTCCGTGACGCTCGGCAATCTCAAAGTCCGCGGTATCGTGCCATGGGGTAATCGTCATCACTCCTGTCCCGAATGCTGGGTCGACCGCCTCATCTTTGATGACCGTCGCACGAACAGGTCCGTTGATCCATTCTGCTTCGAAGGTATCGCCGTGCTTGTACTGCTTGTAACGCTCATCTTCGGGGTGCATCACCACATACTTGTCGCCAAACTTCGTCTCGGGGCGTGATGTAGCAATCTGGAATGGGCCATACTGGAATGTATAGAAGGGTGCCTTTTCCTCGACGTAGACCACTTCGTCATCGGACACGGTCGTCTGCAGTTTCGGGTCCCAGTTCACAATACGATGGCCACGGTAGATCAGACCATCGTCGTACATCTTCTTAAAGACCTCGTTGACCATGCGGTTGAGCGACGGCTCAAAGGTATAGCGCTCACGACTCCAGTCGCAGCTGCTACCCATTTTGCGGACCTGACTGCGGATGGTTCCTTGGCTTTTACCGACGAACTCCGCGATCTTCTCGATCAGCTTCTCTCTTCCTAATTCCTTCCGCGGGTCTTTCATCCCCTGCTCTTTGAGCAATTTGATCACCACGTTCTCCGTCGCAATAGCAGCATGGTCTGTGCCGGGCACCCAGAGCGCCTCCTTACCATTCATGCGCGCAAAGCGAATGAAGATATCCTCCAACGCCAACATCACCGCATGACCAAGGTGTAACTGCCCTGTGGCATTGGGTGGCGGCATGCTGATGGTAAATGACTCTTTTGTGCTGTTCGCATCTGCCTTAAACGCCCCACTTTCCTCCCAGATCTGATAAATACGATCTTCAACACTCTTCGGATCGTAAGCCTTTGATAACTGTGGCTTGCCCGGCGTAGCTCCGGAGAACGAAGTCGGGTCTTCTACCGCCTTTGGGTCGTAGGCTTTGTCGAGCATATGAAAGTATGCGGAGTATAGGTGAATGGAGAGAAAACGCGAGTAAGTGGGCACTGACCCTGCACATCAGAAAGCCTCCCATTTCCGCACAATTGCCCGATAGGCCACGTAAAAGTTTTCCGGCTTCTTCCACCACGTT
>JAYUSS010000133.1:0-3494 GCA_043755535.1 Candidatus Peregrinibacteria bacterium
CGCGTGGTCATTCGTATTTTGCCGCATCGCCAGCCGCGTCCCCGGCGTCTCGGACCTCGGCGGCGGCGAAGCCTTCATCTGGCTATCCTGGGTCGCCCCACTCCTCATCTGCGAAATCCTCCTCCACTGGCGCTCCGGCGCCAAGACCTTGGTTAAGCCGAATACTGCCAGCTAGACAACGTATCAGCATCATTGCGGCTCACCTAGGTGATACCTATATTCAGGAAGAATTATATATTTTGGTTGAATTCCGCGCCCAAATCGCAGTAACAGCCACTCTGCAAGTAAATATCTGCGAGAGCTCGCGTGCACATTCTCAACAGCTCGCACATTAATCTATGCGAGCTCTTGACAAAACTTATGTGAGCTCTATAATAGACCGTACTGAGCTCTTTCATGCGTGCGTTGAACGCTTATGCGTTCTAAGTCGTAAATTCAATTCTGAGCTCGAAGAGGAAGACGATGAAAGTATCATTTCCAGCGATGCGTGGCGAAATAGGTCAGCGCGTCTATTATTCGTGTCTCATGAAACTGAACGCGGTACCAAAGATGTTCACCTTTACAGACTGGGCGGAGTTTATGCCTGAAGATCGTGAACAACGCGTTCTGAACAAAAAACGTATACCCGAAATAGCCAAGTATATAGTTGATAACGAGGATGGATATCTGTTTGCGTCGATCACGGCGTCATACAAGTGCGATGCTAAATTCACCGAGGCGCCGGGGTATTCCGAGATCGGCTCTATCGAAATGGAGTTTGAGGACGCAAACTTTGTAATTAATGACGGTCAACACCGGTGTGCCGGGATTACCCAAGCACTGAAGCTGAACCCTGCTCTCGGCGAAGAAACCATCTCAGTATTGCTGTTTCCTTATGAAAACCGCGATAGAGTTCAACAGATGTTCAGTGATCTGAACCGCACGGTTGCAAAGACCTCAAAAAGTCTCGACATCCTGTACGACAAGCGCGATTTAATGGCGAATGTAACCCTTGACGTTTGCGACCGCGTAGATGCCTTTAAGGATATGGTGGACAAGGATGCGGTGTCATTGCCGGTTCGATCGCCGAAGCTATTTAGCTTGGCATCGATGTATGACGCTAATGAAGAACTTCTTAAATTCCAACGCGACGAAGAGCATGGAACACAGCTCGCTCTTGTGGCAACTGGAACTGAATACTGGGAAGCGGTCTCCAAGGTGATTCCGGACTGGGGTCGCGTCAAGGCTCGCGATCTCAAGGCAATGGAACTTCGACAGGAGAGCATATGCGCCCACGGAGTTGTTTTGCGTGCCCTAGGGGCGGCAGGGGCGGAATTGATGCGTGATCATCCGACAGACTGGAAGGGACGACTTTTCGAGCTCAGCAGTGTGGATTGGCGGAAGAAGAATCCGGAGTGGGAAAACGTTTGCATTATCGCGAATTCCGTGGCGTCAAATCGGCAGGCTCGATTGGCGACAAAGGCGTTTATTAAAAAACGTCTCGGCCTAAAGTTGACCGATGGTGAACAAAAAGCAATATCTCCGAGGCTGCCTGCTGAAGCGCTGCCGGTGGCAACAGGAATGGAGGGCTCGAAATAGCTATGGAAAACAATATCGACAACTTAAAGGTATTACTTAACAAGATTAGGACCGTTGGCTTTTTCGAACGACTCTTTTCTTGGCATCGAGTCAAGAATCTGGCCATCGACGCGATTGCCGACTTGGAAAGGTTTGTTACGAACAACGGGAATACCGTGTCAAAACTGGCGGAAGTAACGGCTGAGTTTTCAAATCAAAGTAAAGACTTCGATGTCGTTAAAAGCGAAAACGACCGGCTCTCTGGCGAGGCGGAAGTCCTTAGGTCAAATCTGGCGCGAGAATGCGAGGAACGGTCGGCCCTTAAGGCGACTCTTTCCTCGAAAGAAACCTTGGTCGAATCCAACATTCAAGAGATCGCTCGGATAGAGAGTGATGTAAAGCTCCTGAGGCTGGAGAACGATCGACTCGTGGCACAAAATTTAGGTAACTCAGAAGAACTTTCGGCACTACGCCAATCAAATAGTGACCTCGTAGAGCGACGGAACGGGCTTGAGGTTGAGCTTGAAGGTGTAACTCAAGAACTAAGTTTCGTTAGGCAGGAACGGAATACTCTTAAAGATCAGGTTACCGAGTTTGTTACAGAGCAAGATAACCGAAGGACAGCTCATGACGCTTCTGTTGATAATCTTCGAGAAATTAAGGAACAGTTACAGAAGGAACGCGCCGATGAAACCGCGCAACGCGCCCAGCTAGAACTCGAACGACTGAGAAAACTCAAAGATACGTGGTCGTTGCATCAGGACAACGTCAAATCTGCGATGAAGGTTCTGTGCAACAAATTGGCGGTCGAGTATGTACCACACGTACCGTTCAAGGGTTCGCCGGATAATACGATCAAGATCTGCGACGAGTACATAATCTTCGATGCTAAGAGTCCGGCGGGTGACGATCTTGGAAACTTTCCAACCCACCTTAAATCTCAAGCAGAGAATGCGAAAAAGTACGCGAAACTTGAAAATGTTAAGTCGACCGTCTACTTCGTAGTTCCAACAAACACTTTGGATAGCTTGAAACAGTATGTCTACGATCTCGCTGATTATCAGGTGCAGGTAATCTCCTTCGATTCGCTAGAGCAAGTCATGATGAGTCTCAAGAAAATAGAGGAGTATGAGTTCATCGACTTCCTAAGTCCCGAGGAACGGGATGCGGTATGTCGTATCGTTGGTAAGTACGTCCACATGACCAAACGCAGAATTCAGGTGGACCACTACTTCCTGCAACACTCGATTGATCTTGTTTTCAAGGCTCATAACGACTTACCCCCGGAATTCTTGCTGGACGTTATGAAATACGAAAAGGCAGAGAAGATGAACCCACCAACGGAGAAGCGGTCAAAGGTAATAGACATGGCCGAGCTTGATGAAAAAGTGAGGGGGGTTAGTGCGGAAATTGGCGCACGTGGACTGCTGGCGCAAATGGAGAGTGTCCCAGAAGACTTTTTGCCAGAGGGCCTTGCCGAGCACCAGGATGCTCCTGAGGGTGGTCAGGCACAACTCTTTGTGGCAGCATAACGCCGGACATCACGCAAAAAAGGAAGGCCTCGCCGATCGCTGACGAGGCTTTTTATTGAGAGCGAATGTTTGCGATTCTAATCGTGAGAAAAATGGAGTGAGAATCTTAAATGAAAGTTGTATTTGAAACTGGAGAGTTGCGGGAAATTGATGAGTCACCGACTGATGCACGATATGCAATTGGATACAACCATGTCACTCTCGATGATGGCTCGTATGGAGTACTGGTTTCTGGGGAAGAAGACGCGAAGGTTGGTCTTCACGCATGGCTTGAAATGGACGACGAGCGGCGAAAAGAAATGTTTCGCAATTGGTTTAAGGCTGCCTTTACCGCCTAGTATCAATTTTGACCGCAATCAGAACTGCCGGATGTTTAGTTTGACGAGGAAGTGGCCGGAGTTGTCG
>JAYUSS010000134.1:0-10725 GCA_043755535.1 Candidatus Peregrinibacteria bacterium
ACTCGATTTTGATAGCTATGATGTGGACAAGCTTACGGTCGAAGCGTGGAATATTTCGATCCCTGTGGTATCAATCGACCATTTGATCAGCATGAAGAAAAAAGCGAACCGGGGAAAAGATATCGAAGATCTTGCTGCTTTGCTAACATTGAAAGGCCTATGAAAACACCTGCGGAAAAGTATGGCATTGACCTCGATTACCTGCGTAGATCTAAGCAGAGCACGCCGGAACAGACGCTCACATGGCTCGCTGCGGCCCGTGAATTTGCGTTTACGCCCAAGAGAATCGTGAAGAATAAGGAAAAAAGCTGGAAGAAGTAACATCAGGCTTTTGCAGGTGACTTGAGGTAATTGCCAAGGAGTGTAGAAATATACGACATCATCGATTACTTTTAGGTATACCCCCCACTATGAAAAGAGTGCTATTGAAGGCATTCGCGAAATTGGCGAGGGGGTGTCCGCGCTGGACGCCCCTACGCATGATGTTGCCATCCATCTTCGTATTGTTGGAGATAGATCTCAGAGAAAACATCTCGAACAGTTGGCACATGATCTGAAGATTACCGATCGCCTCACCTTCGTCGGCAGACTGACGCCCGATAAAGTCGCCGATGAATTCGCACAAGCATCGATCTTCTGTGGACTATCTCGATCGGAAGCACTCGGGAACGTTTTTCTCGAAGCGCAGGCGGCAGGATGTGCGGTGGTGGCGATGAACGTTGGTGGTATCCCCGATATCGTGAAAAATGGGGGAGACAGGGCTGCTAGTCGCTCCGGATGATGCGGAGGCGGCTGCGGAGGTGATCAGACGGTTGCTGGAAGATGACGATTTGCGCACAAAATTAGCGGAGAATGGGCAGAAGCATGCGCAGGGTTACGATTGGGGGGGGGGTGATTGCGAGGCAATATCGCACATTGTATTTGGTATAAAAATGGATGGACAAACACGATTTGCAATTATATAGTCGTATTTGGGTCTTTGACACAATCACTCTATTCAGAGAAGGGAAAGCTATGGGCAAAAAAGTCGGATGGCCTGTTTGTCTTCAGAGACGAAAAAATGAAGTGCGCAGACGGCTGCGACTCACTTTGCAAGCCCTCCTCCGCCGGAGGCGCTGGTATGATCCGAAAGCCAAGGCAATTGCCTTGATGCCACTTGTCCGAAAGGCAGTGATTCTGCGGCGGTGATGCAGTTTTCCATAAGGTTGTGTCTTCACTGCCACCACAAGGTGGCAGTTTTTTTCTGGATAATGACAAAATAACCATACAATACAGAGTATTGCATTTTGCTATACTCCCCCCACTATGAAGCGTGTACTTATTACCGGCATGGATGGATTCATCGGCCACCACTTGGCTGAGGGGATTTTAAAGAACACGGACTGGGAGATCGTGGGCTTGAGCAAAATCGACAGTGCCAGCACCTTGCAGCGCCTGACCGATATGGATCGATGGAGTGAATTCCGTTCCCGCGTGCGCTTTATCTTCCACGATCTGCGCACTCCTATTACTCCGTATATTGCAGATCGTATCGGACCTATCGATATGGTATTCCACTTGGCGGCCAGCACGCACGTCGACCGCTCCATTGATACACCGATGGAATTCGTGATGGATAACGTCGTCGGTACCTGCACGATTCTTGAGTACGCGCGATCGATGAAGAACTTGGAGCTGTTCGTTTACTTCTCGACCGACGAAGTGTTTGGCCCTGCGCCCGAAGGGACTGCATACAAGGAGTGGGATCGATATTGTTCCAGTAACCCCTATGCAGCCAGCAAAGCAGGCGGTGAGGAGTTGGCGTATTCCTATTACAACACCTACAAGTTGCCTGTGGTGATTACGCATACTATGAACGTATTTGGAGAGCGTCAGCACCCGGAAAAGTATTTCCCGATGGTTATCAATGCACTGCGAGATGGCAGGAAGCTCACGATTCACGCCGACAAAACCAAGACGAAAGCGGGGAGCAGGTTTTATGTGCATGCACGCAACGTCGCATCGGCCGTATTGTTTCTCGCTCATCAATTTGAAAAAGGCGTACCGGTGATCGGCGACAAGTTCAACATCGTCGGGGAACGCGAGGTGGATAACTTGGCGTTGGCTCAGACCATCGCCAAGATCATGGGCAAGCAGTTAGAGTATGAATTGGTGGATTTCCATGGGGTTCGCCCGGGGCACGATCTGCGATACTCCCTTGATGGATCGAAGATGGAGGAAATGGGTTACACCCACCCGAAGACCTTTGATGAGAGCTTGGAGAAAACGGTGCAGTGGTACTTGGCGCACCCGCAGTGGCTGGGGAGTGAGCCCTATCATCGGTCGTTGGTGTTTTAGTGGTTCGACAAGCTCACCATGACAACGTTCATATTCAAAGAAGCCCTTCGACAGAGCCTGTCCTGAGCTTGTCGAAGGACGACGGGGCTTGCCAACGGGCTTATTTGGTCAGAAATACCCATCTTCATCCGCTAGAATGCGTATCTATGAAGGTTGTCTTAGCCACCGGCATCTACCCGCCCGATATCGGGGGGCCTGCGACGTACGTGCTTAACTTGGGGCGCGTGCTTAAGGAGCATGGCGTGCAGGTGACGGTGATTGCGTATGGCGAACGGTCGGACTTAGGGATTGGGACTTCGGACATAGGGGATGAGGTGATACGTGTGTCACGAAAGGGTGGGCCGATTATGCGTTGGAGACGGTACGCAAAGGCTCTCAAAGAACATGCGAGTGATGCGGATATCGTCTACTGCTTTTCCTCGGTCAGCTGCGGGGTGCCGCTGTGGCTTGCGGGGCTCAAGCACCCTCATACCATCTTGCGATTGGGTGGAGATTTTTTGTGGGAACGTTACACCGATGGTGGGGGGACAGAGGAGTTAGTTGAATGGTACGGGGGTAAGCAAAAATTCCAAGGAATGATGAACGGACTCTTGAAGCAATTCGACACCATTGTCTTTTCGACCGAATTCCAGCAGAAACTCTATGAGAAAGTCTATGTTCGCCTGCCGCATAATCTGGTGATCGAAAATGCGCTCCCGATCGGCGTCCCTGTGCATCATCAGCCGCATGCGCCCTTCAAGTTACTTTTTCTGGGGCGCTTTGTCCCTTTTAAAAATCTGGGGTCGCTCATTCTTGCAATGAAAGACTTGTCGGATTGCACGCTGACTCTGGCAGGGGAGGGGCCGCTGCAGAAAGATCTGGAAAAGTTGATCGGGCAGGAGCAGCTTGGCGATCGAGTGCGTATGCTTCCGGTACAGAGTGGGGACGCGAAGCATGAACTCTTCTTGGATCACGATGTACTGGCGCTGCCGTCCTACACCGAAATCAGCCCCAATACCGCGCTGGAAGCGCGCGCCGCAGGACTACCGGTTCTCCTTACGACCCAAACGGGCCTCAGTCATCATTTGAGTGACGCATGCCAACTGCGCATTCTGCGGAGCCCTCAAGACATCGTGAATGCGGTGCGCGAAGTGCAGGGGATGTACGAATTACTTGCCGACCGTGCATCGTCACCTGTCCCTGCACGAACGTGGGATCAAGTTGCAGATGATCATTTGTCTCTCTTCCGCAGCCTCCTCTAACTTCTCATGAAGCTTCTTATGATCATCCGACTTCGCCTTTCGGGCTACGCCGGACAAGGCGGCTCCTGCTACCCTTCTTTCGTATGAAACTCTTAATGGTATCGGGCGATCGATCGATCCTGCAAGGGAAGAAGGGGGCGTTTTGGTATACGCTCGAGGAATTGTCGAAGAAGTGGGAGAGGATTGATATCCTCTGTCCTAAAATCCAAGGTCCAAATTCCAAGATCCAAAGCCCCGCAGTGTTTTTTGGCAATGTTCATTTTCATGCATCTCCATACACTCTTTGGAATCAGCCGAAGTGGATTGTGGAGAAGGGGACGGAGCTCGTGCGCATTCATCATCACGATGTGATGACCGTGCATGAATACCCGCCGTTCTATAATGGGATCGGGGCGCGGAAACTCAGCCGTGCAACGGGCGTGCCGTATGTGCTGGAAGTGCATCATATTGTTGGCTATCCCGTTGCTGCGACGTTTACGGAATGGATCGGGCGCATCATGTCATGGGTGTATTTGTCTGGCGCGATAAGGCGCAGTGCGGCGTGTCGAGCCGTGAGCAAGGGGACCGCAGAAACACTTATGCAGTGGGGCGCGCCGGAGCGAAAAGTTCGAGTGGTACCGTCGTTCTATCTCGATCGTTCGCTCGTGTCATCACTTGGATCCGCCCCTGCAGCTAGAGTTGATGTGGTTTTTTGCGGGCGTTTGGTTGCCAATAAAGGAGTGAGCCAGTTGCTGCATGCTATGGTTAAAGTACCGAAAGCTACGCTCCTGATTATCGGAGACGGTCCGGAACGACAGAAGCTGAAGAGTGAGGCCGATAGGTTGAAGATCGCACACCGGGTGGAATTCCGCGGGTGGATTCCCACACAGCAAGACGTCTTACAGGCGATTCGCAGCGCTAAAATGCTCGTAATGAACTCGACGAGTGAAGGAGGCCCCAGGGTGCCACTGGAGGCGATGGCATGCGGTGTGCCGGTGATTGTGACAAAGGTTGGGGTGATGCCTGACGTGATCACTGATGGGGTGAACGGGCTCTTCACGACCGGTGAGGCCGATGACGTGGCCGAGAAAATCAATGCACTCCTGCAGCATCCGGCACTCCGTGAAGCAATGGGGAGGGAGGCGACGAAGATCCTCGAACGCTTTGAACGAGTATCATTGATCGGTCGGTATGCGGATTTTTTGAAGTCTTTTGCACGTTCTTAACTACCGCAACCAGGAATGGCTGCTGCTTATGATCTCTCCATCTTCTCCTCTTCGGCTTTTATTCATCACCCAGAAATTGCATGGCCAGGATGCATTCGCAGTTCTATGGGTGAATGCGCTGCGCAGTCGTGGCTACGAGGTAACGGTGCTTTGTCTGGAATGGCGACCGGATGATATTCGTAGAGTGCTGGGGGATGATGTTGATCTGTCGTTCACCGTTCACTCGATGGGCAAAGAACAAGGCGTTGGAAAGGTTGGTCAACTCATGAACTTCTATAAACACATCGCCAAGCTCCAGTACGACCGCGTCTTCATTCACATGACGCCGGTGTGGGGTTTTTTTGGGGCACCCATCTGGGTAGTACGTCGTACACCGGTGTACTTGTGGTACACCCATTACAAAATGCAACTTGGGCTTAGGTTACTCGGGTGGTACGGCAAGCGAATGTTCTGCGCTACCCCCCAGAGCCTTCCTCAGTATGAAGGTTCACCCAAGAAAGTGGTCGTCGGTCATGGCATTGATTTATCCTTCTGGCCCAGGCGCGACAACATTGCGAAGGATGCTAAAAAATTGCTGATGGTCCATCGCTTAAGTCGCAGCAAGCGCGTAGAAATTAGCCTGAATGCACTCACGCAATTACCCGATTACACGCTCGATATCTATGGCATGGAAGCCGAAGCCGATTACGCTGCAGAGCTCAAGCAGCTAGTGGCAACGCTCGGGCTTAGTGACCGCGTGACATTCAAGGGTTCTGCCCCATCCAATCAGCTACCTGATATTTATCGGCAGCATCGTTTGATTCTTAACATGGCTCCGGACACGATTGATAAGACAATGCTGGAAGCTCTGACATGCGGTTGTTATCCTGTCACGACAAGAGGGACGGCATCTGCCATCGGCATCAGTGTTGCTCCTGAGGGGGATACACCCCAAGCTGTTGCCGCCTTTATTCGGAAGTATCATGAAGAAGCGCCAATGAACGACGACGCGATGTATGAGGTTGTTCGGTCCAAGCACAGCCTCGAAGCATTGGTGGGCAAGATGGATTATTATATTCAACCCGTCACATGAATGACACACTGATTCCATGCTCGGTTCAGGTGCTCACCCGTAACAATGCTGCGGGCATCAAGACATGTCTCAGTTCACTGACCATGTTCGATGAGGTGGTTGTGCAGGACGGCAATTCCACCGATGGAACACGAGAAGTAGCGGCGAGTTACCCCAATGTGCGACTGATGGATCAAGATAAAAAGTATTTAAATGTAGAAGGACGAATCACCGACTTTGCGGCGATGCGTAATCTTTCCATTGATGCAGCTAAGCACGAATGGATCTTTGTCGTCGATGGCGATGAACATGTTGATGCGGGGTTGATTCGTGAAGTGGGGGAGATTGTGGAGGCTGATAAGCCCGGAGTGTTTCAGGCATTCCGTCGATTTTATATTGATGGCGAGCCTGTCATCTTCTCCGCCGGTTACCCGGCACTGCAGATCCGCCTCTTTCATCGCACCCTCACGAACGGCTACATCAAGCCTGTCCATGAACGCCTCGATCTGAAACCCGGCGTAAAGACGCAGATGCTGAAAGCGGAACTCCCCGTGCCACAGCCACCGGTCAGTCAGCTGCAGGCAAAGTATGATCGATACCTGGCTATGGAGGTGAAGCGCCTCGGGGTGCTGCCATGGGGACGGTGGATCAAGTGGATTTTTCTCCGTAATTTGCGCTCTTGCATCGGTCTTACGTTACGGGTCATCTGGCTGCGTATTCTACCGCTCCCGGGAAAACGCATGCCGCTGAGCCATGAGTTTGCGTATGTGCGGCATTCACTGCGTACGATTATTTACACATTCCCGCCTTTGGCTGCGAAAAAAGCGCGCACTGCAGCACACACTTCGTCTCTTTGAGCATTGCTCAGTTCGGGGAAAAGGGGGAGCGAGAGGATTTCATTCGTGAGTGTTTCGGCGTTCGGGAAATCACCTTGTGTCCATATGCCCTCGTATGCTTTTTGGAGGTGAATGGGGATGGGGTAATGGATGAATGATTCGATACCGCGCTCATTCAAAAATTTCATCAGCCCATCGCGATCAGCTGTGCGGATTACAAGCAAGTGATACACACTCTTGCCATACGTTTGCTCGGTGATGAAGGTGACACAGTCCTCCAGTGCTTGTCGATAGGAGCCTGCATGATTGCGACGAGCTGCATTCCATGTATCAAGATGGGGCAATTTAACGCCAAGGACGGCGCCCTGCAGCCCATCCATCCGTTCATTCCATCCAATCATCTCGTGCTTGTAGCGGACGGCTGATCCGTGGGCTCGCAGCATCCGGATTTTCTCTGCGACCGATGCATCATTCGTCGTGACTGCGCCTCCTTCGCCATAAGCGCCGAGGTTCTTACCCGGGTAAAAACTAAAGGCTGCGCCGTCCCCCAGGCTCCCTGCACGCTTGCCTTTGTAGAGCGCGCCGTGGGCTTGGCAGGCATCTTCGAATACGAGTAAGCCATGAGCTTTTGCAACCGCATTGATAGCGTCCATGTCAGCGCACTGGCCATACAGGTGCACGGGGATGATTGCTTTGGTCTTTGGGGTAATGGCTGCTTCTAAAAGTGAACAATCCATCAATGCATCGTCATTGCGGCAATCAACCAGGGTCGGGATCGCGCCGATTTCCGTCACCGCTTCTGCGGAGGCTATAAAGGTATTGGCAACCGTGATCACTTCGTCGCCCGGTCCGATGCCGTGCGCCTGCATAAGGAGTGCCAAGGCGGCCGTGCCGGAATTGACGCCGATACAGTGGGTAACCCCGCAGTATGCGGCGAAATCATGCTCAAACGCTTCGACACTCGGCCCAAGCACATATGTCGACGTATCGAGCACACGCTGCATGGCGGCATCGACTTCGGGTTTGATTGATTGGTACTGGGCCTGCAGATCCAAAAAAGTTACAGACATACATTATTTGTGACGAATTATTCGAGGCATGTCGCTATACAAGCGATTCATGCCCCCTTGTAAGCCGCCCATATCACCCCATAGCGCATTCAAATCTTTTTCAAACGCTTTTCGCATTGCTTCTGATACCCTATGCAGTCGTGCAGCTACTTTAAGTTCTTGATTTTTTGGTGCTACAGCAGAGTTGTGCAAAATGCTTAGTGAAGGTAATTTTTTCATAGAGGTACGTTAGGAAAGCGTGCGAATGATGGTGGCGGGGTTCCCTGCAACAATGGTACGTGCGGGCACATCTTTGGTGACGACCGCTCCAGCGCCCACAAGTGACCATTCGCCGATCGTGAGGCCGGGGAGAATCGTTGCATTGCTGCCGATGGCCGCCCCGGCTTTCACGAGTGTTTTTTCTAGTACCCAGTCATCTGGGTTTTTGAAGGAGCCGTCTTCGTTCACTGCGCGCGGGAGGCGATCATTCGTGAACATCACGCCATGGCCGATCTGCACGCCGTCTTCGATTGTGACGCCTTCACAGAGAAAACTGTGGCTCTGGATTTTGCAGCGCTTGCCAATCGTGACTCCACGCTGAATTTCGACGAATGTCCCGATCTGCGATTCGTCTCCAATGACGCAGCCGTAGAGATTCACGAAGTTGCGGATAACAACGTCTTTACCAAGGACGACATCGGGCGCGATGGTTTGAAGGACGGGAATACTCATAGGGTGGAGGCTAAGGAATCGTTTTTGAGTGATGCATCAGCTGCTTCCAATAGTCTCACAATACTCGCACCTTCTGCACCGGACACGAGTGGGGTCTTACTTTCCAGAATGCAGCCAAGTACATGCTTTGCTTCGATCGCCAGAGTTTCTTCGTTCGAAAGCGCGGGAATGACGATATCGCCGGAGCGGTACTTGGGGAAGAATGGGTCCGCTTTTGTATCATCATGCTCAATGCCACGGTCGTAGATCCGCAGCTTTTCACTCGGGTGCGTGTCATCGTAGATCGCCATCGCTTTTGTCCCCGCAACAATGGTCTGGCGGATTTTTACCGGGGAGAGCCAGCTTACTTGGACGTGCGAGTGGAAGCCGTTTGCACCTTCCATATGCATATGGACATGCTCTTCTTGCGCGCCGAAATGCTTTGACCCGTGCGCGGTAATTTTTCGGATTGAACTGAGGTCTAAGATGGTCCCAAGAATACTGAGGTCATGAATCGCCAGATCGTAGAGGACGTTCGTGTCTTTCTGAATCAGCCCCAGGTTAATGCGGGCCGAGTCGTAGTAGAGGAGTTCGCCGAGCGCCCCGCTCTGTACCAGTTCGCGCATTTTTTGGACGGCAGGAGCGAACACGAAGGTGTGATCCACAAAGATCAGCTTCCCCAGTTTTGCAGCAAGTGCATTCAGTTCCTCCGCCTCTGCAACCGTCGCCGTCATCGGTTTTTCGACGAGCACATGCTTACCCGCTTCCAGTGCCTGCTTCGCGAGTGTGAAGTGGGTAGTGGTAGGTGTTGCGATCAGAATCAAATCGATCGTGGCATCGTTCAAGAGTTCCTGATAATCGGATGTGAATTGTACGGCCGGATACAGGCGCTGCATGCGGTCGATATTCTCTTGTTTCATGTCGCACGCGCTCACCATGTCGCATGCAGCTTGCGCCGCAAAGTTACGGAGCAGGTTGGGCCCAAAGTAGCCAAGGCCGACAATAGCGGTGCGGACAGGCTGCATCGCGTGCATCATAGGGATGTCGTATTATGCGGTCTATGCCACTTCGAGTCTTTCTAAATTATCAAACAATGTATTTGATGTATCATCTAGTCTGCAGTGTAACCTTGCTTCTAGGCAGGTATTTTCCCGTTTCAAGGGTATTGACACTAATGAAAAATAGTGTTTAAATTATGGGCATGAAATCCACATTGACCAGTCTTGAAGTGGGCAGAACCTATAGGCTTGCCCCAGAGGCACATATAAAAGATGAATTCGAACTCACATATCGAGAAGAACTTCGGCTTCTCTATGTGCGTATTGTTTCGGGTCCTGACCAAGGAGGGCACTATCAGGCCTCACCTACTGATGAGGCTGGAAAACAAATCAGTCCGGTACAATGGAATCTTCCAGAGCAACTGGATCCATTAATGGTAGGTGTAACAGACGTGGAACCGGTGGATGGCATTGTAACAACCGATCAATGCATATTGCATGGAGCCAAAGAATATAGGGTAGGATTAGCCCGATGTTTGGCCAGTCTTTCCATATACCTTGATGGAAGTGATCCAAAACTTTTTGGTGACGAGCTTGTGAAATGGGGCAGACGATGTATTCACCACATTGTCGCACTCGGGGTCGGCGATGTGGGCGCTGAGGCGGCAAAATTGGATCCGCTCGAAGGGCCGGCTTTACGCAAGCATGCAGAATCAAGAATGCAGTGGCTGCGAGAGTTTGCAATCAACGGTGAAGGGTCGGCGGTCTGTGATATCAATCTTGCCGAGTGGGCATTGAATGCAGCGGCAGATGCACAACAGGATGTTGATGCGCTTTGGGAGGAGTGGCTGACACTCAGACAGGATGCTGCTCGGCGTGCATTCAATTGTGCCTGCAGCGCTATACGATCTTTTATTGATGCAGGTGTTTACGATTCTAAAAAGGACTACAGGCTTCGATTGCAAGGCAATGCCGATCTGAACACCCTTCGCTATGTGAAACTTGATGACCAAGCTGAACGGGCGCAATATCAAGGACTTATCGACGAGATTGATGGTCTTAAAGAACGAGATCGTCAGGTGGCGGATGAAGCAGCGGCTGAAGATAGGCAGCGTAGATTCGGGGCGTAGGAGTAAGGCCAGATTGCGGAGGAGTGTTTTGTGCTGTGGTGGTGAGTATCACCATATATGAGCCTCGCTGGTAAGTGGGCACTGACCCTGCACATCACATCAGCTTGACGGATTTGAGCAGTTTTAAAAAAGCCATTAAGTGACTCTGTGCGAAGAGATGGCACTGT
>JAYUSS010000135.1:0-3432 GCA_043755535.1 Candidatus Peregrinibacteria bacterium
AACAGTGCCATCTCTTCGCACAGAGTCACTTAATGGCTTTTTTAAAACTGCTCAAATCCGTCAAGCTGATGTGATGTGCAGGGTCAGTGCCCACTTACATGCTTTAAATAGTCAATTAAGAATGTCTAGGCACATGTTACCATCTCCTGCATGCGCCTCCTCTCACTAACATGGCTCCTCGTTCTAGCATTTCCATTTGCCGCCCACGCTCAGGCTTCAGGCACAGGAGCAACAACCGAAAGCGGCACGGTGATAGAAGCGACAACGAGTGAGATCCTCCAAGGCATTCTGAACATCACCCCAACGCGTTTAGCGAAAAAATTGAATCAGTTACTGGTACCCGCGAAGCAGCAAGCAGCTTGGGAGAATGAATCAAAGACCGTGCGCACGCGCATGGCCAGCCTTCGCATTGAATGTCGCGAAGCAATACGCAGAGCGAACCGTGATGAACGGATGAGCAAGGTTCTACAATGTCAGCGAAGCCTGCTGCTGCAGGAAGCAAATTTGTTCAATAAAGAATCACAGTACATCGGGTCCATTCCACTGCTTGATCCAAAAATTAAAGCGACTGCCACCGGAACAATTGCGAGTTTAGAGAATGCACAGATGGCGATCATCGATGGTATCGACGCGGGGATTTTTACGAGCGATACGCAGCTGCTCAGTGCACGGGCAAACCTGAAGACCAATTACCGCTCTCCTTATTGGCTGGCGAAGCAGAGACTTCGCGCTGACCGAGAATTGACATATATCGTATTTATTTCAAATGAGATTTTAGAGCGAAAAGACATACAGACCAACTCTAACCTCTTGATGGTTGCTGACTGTCTAAACAGCGTCGCTACCCATCTTACGATCGTTAAAACGTCACAGGACCCAACCGAGAGAGCTATGGAATGGGGCTTAGCGAGGTCAGAGTCAGCCCTCTGCCGAGAGGGTCTAGACGAACTCGGGAGGCTTGATCGTCAAGCCGCAACGGCGGCTGCAAAAACGGGCACTTCTGGAAACTGATCTAAATAATAGTATTACAAAATACCCTTACTAAAAGACAACTACCCAGACGGGGGGTCGGCTCGTAGGCTTGGCGGTCCCCCATATGAGTTCCCCTCGCTTCCGTCACCGGGTTGAACACACCAGGAACAAGCATTCCCGGGCAGTGTGCCGTGATAACACCATTATAATCAGGCTGGCGAGGAATTTGAGCAAGACGGAGGAGCAAGAGCACATTCAGAACTTGCTTCGTCGCATGACGCACTTGGTGCTAGAGGAAAGACAGAAAGTAGCAATTGATCCCTTCCGACATTTGCTGAACGGAGGACAGATGCAAACGGTCACACTCGCAACCGGGAAGAAACTCACGATCACACTCGTACCGGGCACGACAACAAAAGCTCGGCGCACCGTGAGGGGTTGGACAATCGAAGTAAGCCCACACATTCGCCGCAGTGCACTACACCGGTTCTTATGGTCGGTGGTTGCAGAAAGCGAAGAAGCACGGATCACGGACCTCGTTCACCGCATCAACGATGAACTCTTCGGCGTACGTGTGCGTGATGTAAAGCTGCGGTTCGCAACGACGCAGTGGGGCAGCTGTTCACCGAAAGGTATCATCATGCTGAATGCTGCACTCCTGTTTGTGCCGCCATCACTCCTTAAATACGTAATCGTTCATGAGCTCGCACACCGTATTCATGCAAACCATTCTGCCACCTACTGGAGAGAGGTGAAACGCGCACTCCCCGGTTACGAGCGGGCGTACAAGGCATTGCAGGATTATAGGCTGCCGACATGCTAGCTTCTGGCTTCTAGCTGCTAGCTTTTAGGGTTCATTGATTTCTGAAAGCTAGAAGCTAAAAGCTCGATCATTTAATGGTGTATCCATCTATTTCACCGTACCATGCTAAAACTCCTTCCCCTCTCCTATCATGTTTAAGAACGGTGACGACGATGACCAGAAGCCGGTTCCCCCACCGCCTGCTGACACGGATCCCGATCCCGAATCACCCGGCCCCGCGGGGGGACAGTACGCGCACCCGAAAGAGTTGGGATTACCCGACGACAATGGGATAGATAACAGTCAGCTGGGATAAGACGACGTTTACTCGTTGATTCGTTTACTGGTTTTTTCGAATAAACGAACCAACGAAAAAACGAATCAACGTCTTAATCGTTCATAATGGGCATCCCGACCTCTTTCGCCATCACTCCAAGCAGGTGGACAGGCAGCCCGACGATCCCGCTCCAGTCACCGCGAATCCACTCGATCATCATCTGACCGGGCCCGTCGATCTGGAACCCGCCGGAGCGGTCTTTCCATAGTCCTGTCCCGATCCACCATTCAATTTCCGCTTCTGTCAGATCTTTAAAGTGAACATCCGACGTATCGACACCCTTACTGACAACACCTTCTGGGCTGATGATTGCGAGCCCTGAATGCACCTGCGAAATCTTCCCACTATGGAGACGAAGCATCCGCCTCGCATCATCGGCATCAACAGGTTTTTCAAGGAGTGAATGATCTGAGGCAACCACCAATGTATCGCATCCAATAACGAAACTGCCCGGGTTACGGCTCGCGACATCTTTGGCCTTTAACAGGGCAAGCTCCCGCGCCCTCGTGAAAGGATCTGCCTCGAGGAATGCTGGTTCATCTACCTGACTGGGGATAACGGTAAACTCAAGCCCCAGCCCTTCCAGTAAGTGCTTTCGTTGGGGACTTGCTGATGCGAGGATGATGGATGACATAAAAATCCCGGGGGTAACCCCGGGAGTGTAGAACATTCGTCTGCAGGAGAGTACGTCTTATTCCGGATTACTCATCTCAATCAACTGCTCCAATGTCGGCTGTAAGATTGGGAAAAGGTCTTTTCGAATCATACGATCAAACTGCAACCGGGGACGTGTGTCCTCTGTATCTTCCAGGATTGATGTACACAAAGCGAAGAACCCGGGGAGGATGTTATCCAATTCAGCAGGACAAACGCGAACCCGCATATACCGACGAAGCAGTCCGCCCTGCACATCCGAAAGATCGGACGTAGTCAGCGGCATCGTCACAATTTCAACTGCTGCGTCACTCATCACCGGCACACCGCGCATAAAACGACGCATTGCATCGTAATTATTGATATCCGGACATTCGATGTCGCCGCGGCGCGCGCAGATATCCATTACATCTTTCTGCATACGCACTTGCTGCGAGCGTTCGTGACGCAATTCCAATACTTCTCTGCGCCCGACAACGGATGCCAGGGGTGGCAGGATTTCGACTTCTTCCCCATCGGGCTTGGTAGCCAACGGGAAGAGCGCGATAAGGGCAAAGAGTCCACCAAGGACACTCGTGTCCCGTAAACCCTGAACCCTGATCGGGTCTTTTCCCTGTGCAACAACGAAAGAGAGCTGCAAAGTAGGAGTGTCAACCTCTACCGCTTC
>JAYUSS010000136.1:0-10563 GCA_043755535.1 Candidatus Peregrinibacteria bacterium
GTAAGGCCAAGCGAACTGACAAGATTAATAACAGAAAGAGTAGTTGCCCTATGTGAAGATGCTACATGCTCGTTAACCATGTCACTTAATATTGGATGAAGCAGGCCAAAGAATGCATATAATGGCAGGAATGCGATAACTGCGTACCATCCATTTGCTACTGTGGCTATCAGCAAGCAGAGGCAGATTATCACCAGTCCAAAGATAACAGTCACTGTATTTCCGATGGCGGCAGTCAGGCGGTGAGCGACCCACGCACCAGCCGACCCTAGAAACAGACCTGCGGTGTAGATCATTCCGAAAAGGGCAATTGATATTTCATTTTCTGCATAGAAAATCTGTGCCATCTGATAGATCGGCTCTGCTCCGAAATCAAATAGCAGAAGTGCTGCAACAAGGGGGACGAGAAAGCGATTTGAAAGAATGGAACGTATGGATGTTCCGATATGTTGAAATGGAGATGTAGAAGATTCCTGCTCACGTGGTGGCTCAACCAGAAAAAAGGAGGCAATCGCGCCGACTGCAAACGGAACAAGTGTCCATGCAGCAGATGCGCGCAGAGAGTACGCCGCGATGAATCCGCCGATGGCACTTGCCGTACCAGCACCGAATGCTGACAGGGCAGTGGTGCGGCCAATGACCTTTTGATACTCGTCCTTCCGGTTCAAGCATAACAGCGTGTCGTACAGCATCGCGTTCCGCGTGCCGCTGCTTAGTGCGGCAGTCAGCGCCACCGCACATGCATAGAATGTGAAGTGGAGGAAGGAAGTGCCGATGGATAGCAGGAAAACGGCAATAACATCAACGATGGCGGCTGCAATGAGCGTCCAGCGTCTGCCCACTAGATCAGCAAAAACACCTGTCGGTACTTCAAGTGCGGCCATGCCAAAAGTCATGATGGCATAGATGAATGTCACGTTTTGCACAGTTATCAACTGTTCCTGCAGATACAGCGCAAGAATAGGGTAAAAGAAGGCAAAACTTGTTGTTACTGTCATGAAATACATGACAGGGATATTTCGGTTCAATAGCTTGTACAGCATCGTGAAAAAGCGTAGTGAAATAAAGTGCCCGCGTACGGGGCGGACGGGTTCACTCGGCTTTTACAGATGCAGTAACATTTGATGATATTTTATATGCAAAATAGAGAAAGTCAATTTTCTACTTTTTACGCTTTAATAAGCCAAAATCCGAATGGTGGAGGAAATTAGACTCAGTTGGAACACTTTAATACCTTATGTTGAGCAATTGGCAGCAGCTACAGAGGAAAAGCTTAAAGCTGTAGAGAGCCCCCTAAGAAGCACAGGGGCTAAAGCAACTGCACTTATTACCAGATGAGAGTGGAACCTGATAAAACCTCATCTTTTTGAGGATGTTTTATCTTAAAGATTCCCTCTGCTTACTTGCACCAGTCTGCCCTGCAATAGATGCGTGGGACTGAATTATACAGCGCTTCAAGCTTAAGTAGGTTTTGTTCCTGAAGCCTAAATACATCAATACCACCAGCTGTGTAGAGGTCGGTATATTTACCTAGTAGAGGTTTATACATATTGCTCACTGCAAAAATCGCATTGGCTTGGGCAAGGGCAAGTTCCATTGCAGTGCTCTTCATTTCAGCAATAAGAGTATTTCCATGCTCGATTACCTTTGCCATCTCTTCCTTCGTAGGATTGCTCATGATGGTTGTGCATGATCCACTACGGAGTTTCAGATCAAGCTTTGCATAAAGATCCTCAAGGTAACCCACAGAGTCTAACTTAGAATCGTAATTGGAGATTGATGCGAGTATTTCCATCGCCCCTTCTTTCTGTGCTGGGCACTGACTAATAAGGGCAAAGATTCCTGTTGTCATATTAAGGCGTGCTTCTGTTTCTCCTTTGTGGGAAAACTTTGGAAGGTTTCCAGCTAGTTGCTTTAGGAAAGCGATGTCATTCTTCATATCTCCCGTCTGTTTTATTGCGGCAGGCCTTTTTGCCCATGCATCCTTTTGTTCCTTAATAATCTTGATTTTTCCCCCAGCATTCATTTTTCGTGTTTCTTGAATTCTATCGGCAGATACAGGGTTTTTCACCCTCAGCGCCCTTCTGTGTGCTCGGCTTACTTGAGCGCTGGATGTTGTAGTCTTTGATGATGTTGCAGCATCCACCATCGGCATAAACGTAACAAATACAAGTCCTATGGCTATAATGCGAACCAGCTTGAGCATAAGTAGGAGTGTAATGGGTGAATGTACCAATTCCTATTGGTTTCCCTAAAGCAAGTAAATATCCAATGATTCAAACTCTACTCCTTTAAGAGGCAATCTCAAATTGAATGTTGTATAATAAAGGCATGACAACCTTGGGCCGACCAACAAAGTATGACCAAACAATGCTGAGAAAGGCTCAGGGGTATGTACAGCACTGTCAGAAAATGAAAGAAATGCCCTTTATAGAAGAATTAGCACTCGAATTGGATTTATGTGACGATACGATTGTGGAGTGGTCCAAAAAGCATTCGGAATTTTCCGCCACGGTGAAGAGGTTAAAGATGCTTCAGAAGCTATATTTAAAAAGAGGTGCTTTGGAGAAGAGACTGCATCCTTCACTAGCCATTTTCCTCTTAAAGGCAAACCATGGACTCACAGAGAGTCCCCCAGATACCCAACCAGAGCCCATGACTGTTGTTGTAAAATACGTGGGTGCTGCAGAAGTAATAGATAGCATTGATAAAAGACATAAAGAGATGTCACAGGAGAGTGTAATTTGATAGAATAAGGGTGCGTATCCACACACGCAAAGCCCGTAGCGTACGGACGGGCTTTTTAGTATCTTGTTCAGGTGGATACAGAGGATATATTCAAGGCAGCCTTGGCAAAATACCCAGTGATAGATATTAATGCTCGTAATGAATTCCAAAATATTAACGATGCATATCCTCCAAAAAATGAGGGGGAGCGCCTTACTAGATTCTTTGGGTTTTTGATTCTGGAATTTGCTAATCCAAGTTTTAAAGATGGAGATGTAATGGCTCGAAATGATCTAGATAATCGTTGCAGTCTTATGATGAGTGAAATCGTTGAGTATGCAAAACCATTTTTAGAGTCTGATCCGACATTGAAGTTTTCCTTCGAGGAAGGCATTAAGGCAAAGACTTTTGGAGATCAGCTCAGTGCCTTCGATTTGATTTTGCAGAATGCACGAGTCTCACATGCTAATGATGAAAAAAGTAGAGAGCAGAAATATGAAATGCTTAATGATTCAATTAAATACTACCCCGCTACTCATCAAGTCTTCTTTAAAGATAAGATTGCTTCAAAGCCAAGAGTAAACAGCAAAGAAAGATTAATATGGAAAGGTCTGTATAACAGCAAAGAAATACCAAGAAGAGTTTTGTTTTCAAGTCTTCTAGATGAGCGAGATGATAGCGGGCAAATTATTTTTACTGATTTAGGGGAGTCTATTACTTCGGATATAAATAAGTGGAATAAAGGATTCAAGCCGTTTGGGGTAGCAGCTCTTCATAAAGACGGTAAATCAATATGGCTTGATGTGCAGCCGATCAAGAAGAAATAACAACAACTGCAGTAGAACTGCAGTCCACATGACGTACTGAAATAATTTTCAGCAGCCATGATTGTTTTTGATGTGGATTCGCTCACTGCTTTGGCCCAACCAATACGGAAGAGGACCCCCTACAGGATCCGAGATTTCTTTTATCTCTTTTTCATCCGCTTCTATGCATTCAATCTACCAGCTTACTCTCGATGGTCAAAAGGAATTCCAGCCTCCCAAACTCAAGCTCCGCGCCTTCCTCGACAAGATGTTTCAAACGGCTCCGCAGTTGCTGGACCCGCGTCGGCATAAAGATTTGATGATTGAGCTTGCTGAGTATGTCGGCTTAAAACCAAAGGATTGGGGTGTGCAGCTTTCCGCAATTAAATGGTTGATGGAAATCAGCCCCGATGTTGAGCGGGCATGTCGCAACTACCGTTCAGATGCCCTCTAGGAATATTACCACTGGCGACTCCTGTAAAAAGACTTATACGGTCCGTTACATCGACATGACCGAAGAGCAGGAGTCCCAGTGGGTCCTCGATTTTTCTCTACTTTGCCTTGAGCTATATGAAGAAAGTAGGCAAATAAGATCTTTAGATTCAGTCCAATATGATACAATGAATCCACTATGAAAGAAAAAGGAGCAATCAGCTATGCAAGAGTCTCTAGCGATGGCCAAGTGGATGGTTACTCGCTTACAGCTCAACTGAGAGAATGCAGGAACTGTGCGGAGAAATTAGAAGTGCCGATATTAAAGGAGTTTGTGGAAGAGGGGGTGAGTGGCGCAAAAGAGAATCGACCCGCTCTGGCAGAAGCGCTTGCTTACTGTGCAAAGAATAAAGACAAGGTTGCGTATTTTATCGTCAAAGACGTGGATCGCTTTGCAAGAGACACGCTTGTTCATCTGATTATAAAGTCAAAGCTAAAGGAGGTGGGTGTGCAATTGCATTCAATCAATCAGCCGAGCATCGGTGAGGATAACCCACATGCGAGATTTATGGAGGGGATTTTCAGTTCTGTAGCGCAATTGGAACGCGAAACAATTTTGGCTCGGACTACTTCTGGCAGTAGAGATGCGGTAGACGGAGGAGCTTGGATCAGTCCTCCCCCTTACGGTTATGCGACAGATCGAACGATTGATGGCATTGCTACTCTTAAAATTGTGCCAGAACGCGCTGAAGCCGTCCTGAGGGCATATCAGATGTGTGCAGAAGGAAAGGAGCAGACGGAAATCTATAAAACGTTGAATACACATGGCTTTAGAACATCGAAAGGGGGAGAATTCAGCAAACAGTCCATGTCCCACATGCTCAGAAATATTGTTTACACTGGAAGAATTCAAAGCAGTATATTCCCAGATCGTATTATTGAGGGGAAGCATCCTGCGATAGTTTCAATAGAACTTTGGGAGGCTGTACAGGATCGGCTTTCTGGAAATCGGGGCAGAGGAGCAACCATCAAAATGAACCCCAATTTCCCTCTTGTTAATATTTTGCGCTGCCATAAATGCGGTGGACCCATGTCAGGGAGTCTTTGTAGTGGGAAGAGCGGCAAGAAATATCCGTACTATCACTGCCGAAAGTCAGGATGCAAAGCAAAGAACATAAAACGTGATGCAATTGAAGCAGAGTTCTTAATCGTTTTAAAAAGAGTTCATCCAACAGAAGTAGGTGTGAGCCGTATCGAAAATGGCTTTATAAAAGTGCTCCGTGAAAAATGGGCACAGAAACTAAAGGATAAAGCCGTATTGCAACGCAGAATCACAGAGTTGGATCAGCAGCGTGATAAAATTGAAGGAATGTTTATCGACAATAAAATCTCAGAGGAAACATACAAGCGTCAGTTGAATAAGGTTGAAGATGAAATACTTGCCGTGAGTAAGGAAAAAGATGAGAACCTTCTTTCAGAAACGCAGCTTAAAGAGCAATTGTTGTTTGCAAGACGCTTCCTCCTCTCCATTTCAAACACTTGGGAAAACGGCACTGTGGAGCGCAGAAGGCTTATACAGCGGCTAGTGTTCCCCGTAGGTCTACGCTGTACAGAGGACTCAGGACTTGGAACACTCGAAATTCCGCGTCTGCTTGCGCTTGCGGGTGATTCCGAAATTGATGAATCCGATATGGTGGGTCGGGCGGGACTTGAACCCGCGACCAAAGGCTTAAAAGGCCTCTGCTCTACCGACTGAGCTACCGACCCAAAAATGTAAAAGATTGAATGAAGGAACAATATCGATACTAACTGCTTGTCTCGGCGTAGCAAGAGCGAAGCCGGAAGCTACCGACCCGTCAGGTGCGCCAGAATATACGGCAAAGGCAATAAGATTGCCAATCGGTGAGTTTTGTTAAAACCTATACGAATAATCCATAATCCCCTCCTCATCCGGTTCTGCCTGCTTGGTCGTAAAGCCTGCGCTTTCAAAGAGTCTCCTGCTGACAGCATGTTCGGCTTCGATACCCGCCCATAGCTCCGGGTACTTCTTCGCTGCAGGGTGCTCGAGAAAAACGTGAAGAATGCGTTTACCAAAGCCCTGTCCTTGCAACTCGGGCTTCACCGTAATTCCCATCCATGCAAGGTTAGTCGCGGGGTGTTCCTCAAAATCGATGTAGCCGATTGCTTTGTCATCTAAAAAAACCAACCAACATTTCCTATTGGAATCTTTCTGCATAATCTCCCATAGTTTCGGAGGCCACTCAGCCCCGCCGTACCATTTCGAAACTCTGGCATCACTATGCCATTCCTGCACTTGGGGAATGTCGGATTCACTCAGTGGTACGAACTGGAAGTCATTCACGATTCTCAGTATATCAACACTCCGCCTGGCACACAGCCATACAAGGGCTGCCGGACGGATCGCAGACGGTCTGACATCCACAGCTCTCGATCTGCTGAGTCTGTGATCTTCCATTATTGGAGCTGAAGATCCACGAGCTGCTACTGGAACGCGAGCTAGAAAAGAGCCTGCAACACGCATAGCCCGCATTGACCTGCGACTGGTTCCCGCATGCACCGGGAGATGCGATGGTGCCCCCTGCGTTAAAGCAGTTCTGCTGCGGAACACAGGGGTCATTCCCGAAGCAGGAAATAAAGACTGACGAAGACGATCGTGAGGAAGATCGAGATGAACTAAAGCCCGGACAATCCTGCGGACAGGTGCCGACCGCACACGATTGTGTACAAGGGAAGGCATCACATGGAGGGCAATAGAGCCCTTCACCGGACTCACACATACGATTACCGCAGACGGGCCTGCTCGAGAAGCTGCTGGAACTAAATCCCCCACCGTCTTCCACATCATTATCGAACTGGTCATCACACACATCCTCCGCATCCTTAAACTGTCGCAGGAGAACTTTGTGCTGATCCCTATACAACCGGTTCAGCACACGAACACCATCACGATAGACCCTCTCCGCATCACGAATCGCACGGCTGCGGGCGCTACGCTCAGGAATCGTCCAAGCTACGATACGTGCATCTGCCCTCTGTCTCATCAACTGGAGTACCTGCTGCTCGTACGTCTGCTGCAGGGCAAATACTTGGTCTTCATAGGATCGGATATGAGGCGCGACACATTGGGTGTACGGGGATGACGACGGGAATGTTTGGGCATACAGGATACCCGCCCCGGCAAATACCGAGACAAACGCTGCAAAAAAGCCAATTGAGCGGATCTGGGAAGTCATGGGGAAGTGGGAGAAGATACTCTTAAGACGAATAAAGCGACCTGCTATGACAAGCCAAAATCTCGATCTGATACTATCTGCGTCGTGCCTCACTTCTTTTACCTCGCCCGCTGCGCCGACAACTCACTTTATGCAGGAACCTGCATAGACGTCGCCGAGCGCGAAAAGAAGCATAATGATGGTACCGGAGCCAAATACACCCGCAGTCGAGGGCCCGTCACAATCATCTACACCGAAACGTTTGAAACATTGTCGGAGGCACGTAAAAGAGAAGCCGACGTAAAACGCATGAACAAAAAACAAAAGGAGCTGCTGCTACACTGACCGCATGAAAGTAGCCCTCGTTCATGAACTCCTGACAATGAAAGGCTGTGCCACGTCGGTTCCCGCCCAACTACATCTATGAAAGTTGCCCTTGTCCATGAGTTACTTACTCTACGTGGTGGCGCAGAGAATGTGCTCAAAGTTTTAGCGAACATGTTTCCAGAGGCCCCCATCTACACACTCCTCTACGACGAGCGAAAACTTGGTGACATGTTCCCCGCAGAGCGTGTCCATGCCGCAAACCTCACATCCCTTGTCGGGTATCTGCCATCCCCTTTCCGATTCAACCATCACCTCTACCTCAAGAAATTCCCGAAAGCTGTGGAGGCGTGGAACTTTGACGAGTTTGATCTGGTGATCAGCAGCTCTTCCGCATTTGCGCATAACATCATCACCAACGGGAAGCCAAAACATCTAAGTTACGTCCATGCGCCGGCTCGCTACCTGTGGGATCAAACACTCGCCGTGCAACAACGGGCAAACCCGCTGGCACGTCGCTACCTCTCACAAACCTTCCACAAGCTGCGACAATGGGACGCAGAGGCTGCAGCACGTGCGGATATGATTCTTGCCGCCTCGCACAACGTACAACGACGTATCCAATTGTACTGGGATCGTCCGAGCGACGTTCTGCATCCACCGATTGATAATTCATTTTTCGATTCCCCTCTCCCCGCGGGGGAGGGGTTAGGGGTGGGGGAGGTCGTCCATAAGGGGGCGACACGTGAAAACCCTGATTACTTCCTGATCGTCTCCACTCTCGCGCGTTACAAACAGATCGACCTCGCGATAGCAGCCTGCAACAAGTTAGGGCTCCATTTAAAGATTGTCGGTGAGGGGCAGGATCGCAAACGACTGGAAAGCATGGCTGGGCCAACGATTGAGTTCTACGGGTACCGCCAAGGGGATGAATTGCGGGATCTCTACAGTGATGCGAAGGCAGTTATCTTCCCCGGAGAAGAAGACTTTGGGCTTGTACCTGTCGAAGCCAATGCCTGTGGCACCCCCGTGATTGCCTACCGGGCCGGGGGCGTCTTGGAATCCCAAATTGAAGGGGTGACGGCAGCATACTTTGATGAGCAACATCCCGATTCTTTGGCAAAAATCCTACAGGGATTTGAACACAAAAAGTACTCAAACGAGAACTGCAGAAACAATGCTTCAAAGTTCCGCCAATCAAGGTTCGAACAAGAATTGCATACACATATTCATCGATTGATGGCTTGCTGATGCGGAAGCCCATTTTTGTGCTAGACAGAGCAAATGAAGCAGGTTCCAGCGGCTTGTACACAAAATTGCTTCGTGTAATCTTCTTGTTGAGAAGAAGACGTTCACACGGCTTCGCGATAAAAACTTGGTCTATTGCTCTACCCTGCCTCGCTCTAAGTAACGCTACGCCGATGTTCATAGCGGCGTAGCAAACATCTGATTCTGGATAAACATCCACAATCGTATGCTCTCCTTGCGCTGCGAAGCCGTATCACTTCCTTTAAGACATATTTATGCACATCCGCGCTTCCCTTCTGACCCTGGCAACTGTCCTCTCTGTAAGCCTGCCAGTAGCTGCTTCGGCGTGCGGAACAATGGATGAATCGATGGGTATGTCTTTCATGTCCACGCCTGTGTCGGCTAAGGGACGGTTTGTATTCGTGAATAGAATCTCGCGTCGTCAGCTTCGGCATGCAGTAACAGAGCGTCGGCAAAGCACGCGGGTGAGTATTCCACTACAAAGAGAGATTCTTTAAGAAAGATCCAAGATCCAAGCACCAAGATCCAAAACGAACGTTGTTTGGACGACTTGGAATTTGGATCTTAGATCTTAATCTTGGAACTTAAAACAATGGAGCCTGTGGAGTATCAGGTATCGCCCGCCCCAGCTTCTCGTATGCCTTCTTCGTCGCCATGCGCCCCTTAGGAGTGCGCTGCAGATAGCCCTGCTGCATCAAGAAGGGCTCGTAGACATCTTCGATAGTTTCTTCTTCCTCAGACAAGATCGCTGCAAGCGTCGAAAGTCCCACAGGCCCGCCTGCAAAGCCATCAACAAGTGTTGCGAGTAGTAAGCGATCAGTCGTATCAAGACCGTCGTGATCAATATCCAATGAACGCAGTGTCTCGATGACACATGCGTCGCCGATTGATTCTTCGTTACGAATCTGCGAGAAGTCACGGACAGCACGCACTAAGCGGTTACCGATACGTGGCGTGGCACGGCTTGCTCCTGCAATCAATTGTGCAGAGGTATCGGTGAGCTTGGCCCCCAAAATGTCACCCGAACGCTGCACGATCGTGCTCATCTCATCACTGTCATAGAACGACAATTTGAATTGGTGCAGGAAACGATCGCGTAGCGGCGCACTCACACTCCCCGCTTTGGTCGTAGCTGCCACCAAGGTAAACGGCTTCAGGTTGAGACGAACGGAGCGTGCAGTCGGTCCTTTGCCAATCATAATATCGAGAATGAAATCTTCCATCGCTCCATAGAGCACCTCTTCGATCGCGGGACGCAGGCGGTGGACTTCATCAATAAAGAGGACATCCCCTTCCCCGAGGTTTGTAAGGAGTGCTGCCAAGTCTCCCGGTTTTTCAATCGCCGGCCCACTTGTGACACGCAGCTGCGCTTTCATTTCGTGAGCGATAATGTGTGCGAGTGTTGTCTTTCCGAGGCCTGGAGGGCCATACAAAAGCGTATGCCCAAGCGGCTCGGCGCGTTTTACGGCTGCACCGACGTGGATCAGCAGGTGTTCTTTGATTTTCCGCTGCCCGATGTACTCCGAAAGCTTCCGGGGTCTAAGGGTCACCTCCAAAGGCTCTGCATCTATAGATGTTTCTTGTGGTTGCAAGATTGCCGCTGGTCTCGCTGTACGCTCTAAGGCCATATAACGCAGTGTAGCAGATACAATGCGTGCAAAAAGCAGCAAAGAACGGTAGTCGTCTATTTCCTATGACTTTTTTTGACACTATGATTTCAGCGCTAGCTGCTGCTTAAAATCGATAGTGTCTTATTCTTAACATCACTCACT
>JAYUSS010000137.1:0-3424 GCA_043755535.1 Candidatus Peregrinibacteria bacterium
CGTGGAGAACTGGCGGTTGAATTCGGCGGCCGTTCGTGGGTACTCCATGGCCCCCAACTACAACCTATGGGGGCAACTCAAGTCAAGGTAATACCCCTCTGCCCACAACAGATTGCCAAGGTTGCCTTGCTATGCGGCACAGGTAGCCCGCAGCATACTTAATAGTTGGACCGCAGTGGAAGGGGGGACGAGGGATGGCAAGGAGAAGGAAGGGCGCCGTCCGACGTGGACAAGGGGCGATGTGCAACGTCTGTGGACTGAATTGTGGGAAAGGCGGCGCCCTGAAGAAGCACGTCGAAGGGGCGCACACTGTGACCTACGATGCCTACGTGAAGTGCTTTTACGAGGATGCCGCCACAATAATCGCGAACGCCTGGGATGACTCAGTTTCGACATCCGGCGGCAAGACTGTCGTTACACATATCTTGGTGAGGCGGTTTGTGGGAGATCCAGGACCAAGGGGTGTACCGAGAGCCGCTCGACCAGCTCGCTGAGGACATCGTGCCGAACATCCACCTTGAATGGCACCGCTTCACCGGATTCTTGACGCTCCGTGAAGCGTTCCGCGGCACGCCGTGCTTGTACGTGCAAACCGACCCCCAAGAGCGCATTCTCCGTGTCGGCGAAAGTGATGATCCCTGGAACCGATATCGCGGCGGGAGTGCGTACGCCTTGGAGGCGGCGATTCATGGCTCCGGCAATCTGTTCTTTGCGGCGGCTGCCCCTGGCGACACAGTCGCACGCCGGGCACTTGAGGCGACCCTGATCTACGACCTGCAGCCGCTGTATAACAATCAGCACCGAGACTTCCCGCCTGTGCGGCGTGCGGAGTACGTCCATGAAGGTGAGATGCCACGCAGTTTGCGATCCTCGGTCCAACAACAGGCTTGAGCGGTAGGCGTTCTAGGAGGCAGCATGAGCATTGGCTTATTCGTTGATGGTGCGTACGTCTGGAAAACATTTAGGGATCACATCGACTATGCAAAGCTTCGGCAACACATCGAAAAATCGGTTGGCGATACAGTTGACGAGGGTTACTTTTTCAATGCCGATACTGATCCACCAAAAGCAGAGAAGCTCCATAATGCTCTGACTTTTCCTCCGCCACGTGGCCCGGGCCTTCGAGTCAAAATCTACTGGCTTCAGAAAAAACAATTGTATTGGCCAAAGCAGCTTGGTGGGCAGCCAGTGGTGCACCCCGATAACCCAGAAATTCAATATGAGCTAACCACTCAGAAAGCAGTTGATGTTGGCCTCGTCTATCACATGGTTCGCTCATATCACAAACGTAAATGGACAAAACTTATTTTGGCGGCAGGAGACGGTGATTTTCATGAGCCAGTCCAGAATTTGGTTGAAGTTGAGAATGTGGACCTTTACTTGGTTGGCTCTTTGAAAAATATTTCGGACGAACTGCGACCTTACGCAAGGGATATCTTCGAAATTGACCAAGAGCCTCTACACGCTCAGCTTCTCCTTGCAAGCCACGCATAACATCGCGGTAGAGTGGGGCTGGTCGGAGGCTGCACTTTTTCCCAGCCCCTCATCTTAACGTTAGACCTACGAGGACCGTGACGTGCAACGCGATATGGAACTAGCCAGGAAAGTCCTTCTCGCGCTCGAAGCGAAGCCTGGACCCGAGGCCGTCGAAACCGTGAAGGTCGAAGGCTATGACGATTTTGCCATCAGGTATCAGCTGCTCCTCCTTTCTCAGGCCAAGCTCATCGACTACGAACCTATGCTAACGAAGACCGGTAGGATCATCAGCGTCTTAGCGTTCAACCCGTCCTGGCAGGGGTACGAATTCCTCGACGCCGTACGAGACGAAGCTGTGTGGAACAGGCTGAAGGCCCAAGCGTCTGACAAGGGTACTTCCTTGCCCTTCGATGTTCTGAAACTTCTGGCGATCGAAGCCGTTAAGAAGATGTTTGGATTATGAACAATCGTATGGGTGCGGGGTGGACGGGCTGTCTGCTCTTAGCTTCTGATCATTGGGGCGTTCTCCGCGTTCACCATGAACAGAACAGCGTGTGAGGAAAAGGAGAAGAGGGGGGTCAGTTCTTGACTTTACACTCAGGCGGCCAAGGTGGTTGATAGAGAAGTGCAAAGTCAAGAACTGACCTCCTATTCTTCATTGGACTACCGTTGATTGAGGGATATTGTTCACGATCATTGAAGGTGTGTTACGCGTATAGAAAATGGCAGATCCGGTTCTTATATGGATCCGCCTAAACATTGTTAGGTTCTTGGGAGGCCACAGTTGTCAGCTCGAACACTCTATGTAATCGGAAACGGCTTCGATCTGCATCACGGGCTTGCGACCGATTTCTCGAACTTCAAGAGATTTGTCGGAGCTCGGTGTCCTAACCTCCAATCCACAGTTGAAGAATATCTTTGTCCTCTAAGCGGAGACTGGGCAAATCTCGAAAAGGCGTTGGCTTACTTCGACGTAGATCAGTTGATTGACCATGCTTCAAATTTCTTGGTGTCCTACGGTGCGGATCATTGGAGTGACTCTTATCATCATGATTACCAGTATGAGATCAATGAGGTCGTTAGGGCTATTTCGAGTGAGTTGAAGGCAGAGTTCTATCTGTGGATTCAGCAGATTCAAATTCCAACCCCCATTGGATCATCAAATCGGTTGAAGTTAGAACATGACGCAATCTTCCTGAACTTCAATTACACGCCAACCATTCAGAAACTCTACTCGGTCGATCATTCTCGAATCCTCCATATTCATGGGTCAGTCGCAGATGAGGAAGGGGATATTGTCCTTGGACATGGATGGAAGGCTGTTGACCGTTCGAAGCTTAACAAAGGCCAGGACCCCGAAGAGATTGATGCCAGAGTGATGCAGGGCAATGATCTTATAGAGCGTTATTTCGCGGATACGTTCAAGCCAACAAATGCACTCATCCAGAGAAATCGGAAATTTTTCGACTCCTTGGGCGGCGTATCAAATGTGTACGTTTGGGGGCATTCCTTGTCTGCCGTTGATCTTCCGTATTTTGTCGCAATCTCGGCATCAATCGCTGTAAATAGCCCAACCTGGCACGTAAGCCATTACAGCGCTTCAAGCATTCCGAAGAATGCCGCCGCCATGTCTTCAATTGGCGTGAGTGCTTCAAACGTACATCATCACAAGTTGTCTGACTATGTCATGTAATCAAGAACCTAGCCGTGCGTTCCAGTCGACGTGTATGCCGCCGCTTCGCTTTGTAAACACGCTGCTGAACGCAGACGTTAAACCCGCAAATGTGAAAAGAAAAAGGTCCCAGGAACCATTCACTGCTTCCGATTAACAATATTTTCTTCCAAAAGAAGAAAAGGGGACAGCAACTGTCTTGACTGTCAAGCACGTTCTCGCTGATTTTTTTCATGATGCATCAGAAATATTTCGCACAGCATTGGCCTAGGATCG
>JAYUSS010000138.1:0-3371 GCA_043755535.1 Candidatus Peregrinibacteria bacterium
ATTATCGACCTGCTGAACTTCACCCCAAAAACCGTTTCCCGTGCGCTGGCGAGAGCTGCACCCCTGCAAATGGGGCTACTTTAACGGGACAGTAGTGACATAATTGTTGAAATAGGCATCCTTTATGTATGACGTATTCCCCTCTCCTCTCTTACGCAGCAGCCTTCTTCTCCTCTGTTTTTGCCATGCGGCTCTTAAAGCGATCCACACGTCCACCGCGGAGGTCCTTCGTCTGCTTACCTGTATAGACAGGGTGGCAGTTGCGGCAGATTTCCACCGTCTGCTCTTTCACCGTGCTTGGGATCACAAAGACGCTGCTGCAGGTTGAGCAGGTTGTTTTGGCGTCTTTGAACAGTTCTGGGTGGATGGCGGTCTTCATAGGCTGGGTGATTGTACGCATACCGGAGCGGGATGCAAGCTCTGAATCGCTAAAAAAGGACTCAGAGGACTCAGAAGAACCAGAGGACTCAGAAGAACGGCTTCTTCTGGATCTTCTGAGTCCTCTGGATCATCTGGATCTTCAGGTCGCCTTCACCTCCTTTTTAGCCTTCCGCTTACTCGATTTAGCCGCCTTCTCCACCATTTCCGCCTCCTCAAACAACTCCTCCATTTCTCCCTCGCGTTGACTCTCAGCGGCTTCCAGAATGGCTTTTTCAGCCTCTTCATCGCGCATCACTACGCTCATCGATGCCACTTTGTCCCCTCCATCTAAGCGCATGACGATGACACCCTGGGTAGCACGTCCGCGGGATGGGATATCGCCAAGGCCCATGCGAATCGCCTGTCCCTGTTTGGAAATACAGAGCAAGTCACCCTGAGCACCTTCTTCGAGCACGACCGCTCCGACGATATCGCCCGTACGCGCCGTGAGTTGAGCGGCTTTGACGCCAGAACCCCCACGCCCTTGGAAACGATACTCGGTGACAGGGCTCATTTTGCCAAGTCCGTTTTCCATGACTACCATGAGCTTGCTGATGCGTGCGTCACGGATGCAGCCTGCTTCCACCACCCTGTCCCCTGCAGCCAAACGAATGCCGTACACACCGGCTGCGGCGCGGCCCATTGGGCGAACGTCATCTTCTTTAAAGCGAATCGCCTTACCCTTCTTGCTCACGATCAAAATTTCATTCTTGCCATCAGTCGTCACCACCCAACGCAGATCCTCACCAGGAGGAAGTTTCTGCGCAATAAGTCCGCTTCGGCGAATGTTCTGGAATTCGCTGACGTCTGTGCGCTTTACCGTACCCTGATCGGTCACCATGAAGAGGTACTTCACATTGCTGAGATCGGCTTTCAACATGGCAGTGATACGCTCATCGGGTTTGAGTTGCAGAATGTTCACAATCGCTTGTCCACGCGCAATGCGACTGGTTTGCGGCAGTTCGTATGCCGGCATCTGGAAGACGCGCCCTGTATTCGTAAAGAGCAGAAGATTGTCGTGGTTCATAATATGCAGCAGCGAAAGCACTTCGTCGTCTTCTTTCACGTCTGCGCCCTTGATGCCCTTTCCACCACGGTGTTGTGCGCGGAACTGGAGCGGTGAAAGACGTTTCACATACCCGCTGCGCGTTAGTGTCACCATCATCGGCGCATTTGGAATTGTGTCCTTTGCACTGAATTCCCCGGCGGCGTTCGGCACGATTGCTGTGCGACGATCATCTCCATAGGCCTTCTTAATTTCCACAAGTTCGTTCTTAAGAACATCGTCGATCTTCTTTTTGCTGGCGAGAATTTCCTCGCATTCTTGAATAAATGCTCGTACTGCCTTTAACTCATCATCGATCTTCTTTCGCTCCAATCCCGCCAGTGTCTGCAGGCGCATGTCGAGGATCGCGTTCGCCTGCAGGTCGCTTAGCTTGAATTTCTTCATCAAGTTCTCGCGGGCGTCTTCGCGAGCTTGGCTTTTTTTGATCGTCGCAATGACTTCGTCGATATTATCAAGCGCAATCGTGAGCCCCTCCAAAATGTGTGCGCGCTCTTTGGCCCTGTCGCGTTCAAAGGTGATGCGGCGGGTAATGACGGTGCGTCGGTGCTCAACAAAGATCGCCAGCAACTCCTGCAAATTCATGAGGCGTGGCTGCAACCCGTCTGCGAGCGCGATCATGTTGTAGCTGAAACTGCTCTGGAGGTCTGTGTGCTTGTAGAGCTGGTTCAGGATCTTCTGGGGATACGCATCTTTCTTGAGTTCGATGATGACACGGATGCCTTCGCGATCGGATTCGTCGCGGATGTCGCTGATCCCAATGATGATTTTATCGTTTACGAGCGCCGCCATTTTCTCGATCATCGTCGACTTGTTCACCTGATACGGAATCTCGCTGATGCGGATGTGAAACCGTCCGTTACTCATTTCTTCGATCTCCGCCTTGCCACGCATCATCACACTTCCGCGGCCGGTCAAATAGGCCTGCTTGATCACCTCTTTGTCATACACGATCCCGCCCGTCGGGAAGTCCGGCCCCTGCACGAATTTAAGCAGATCTTCGACCGATGCTTCGGGATTATCCATGAGATACTGGATGGCGTTGATGAGTTCGTGCAGGTTATGTGGCGGAATATTCGTGGCCATACCGACCGCGATACCCACCGTACCGTTTAAGAGCAGGTTCGGGATCTTCGATGGGAGCACTGTCGGTTCTTTGCGGGATGCGTCGTAGTTCGAGGCAAACTCAACGGTGTTCTTGTCGATATCCTGGAGCATTTCATCGGTAATGCGCGCCATCTTGGATTCTGTATAACGCATGGCCGCGGCCCCGTCTCCGTCGATAGAACCGAAGTTTCCCTGACCATGCACCAGCGGATAACGCATCGAGAAATGCTGCGCCATACGCACGAGCGAATCGTAGATGGCGGAATCTCCGTGCGGGTGATACTTACCCATCACGTCACCGACGATGAGAGCGGATTTGCGGAATTTAGCACCAGAGCGAAGCCCGAGTTCGTTCATCCCATACAAGATGCGGCGGTGTACCGGCTTAAGACCATCGCGAGCATCCGGGAGGGCGCGTGCAACAATCACGCTCATCGCGTAGCTAAGGTAACTCTCCTCCATTTCGGTCACGATAGGCCGCGCCTGAATGCGACCGATGCTGCTTAGTGTCTCGCCGAGTTCCTGCTGTTCTGGGTTCTTATTATCGTTGTCTGCCATACGAAAAAACGGGGTGAGAATGTGACAAGATCCTATACGAATATGAGAATAAGGGTTATTGCTTATTATATAATAAATGGTATAATGTTTATATGGATGTCAATAAAAGTGAAGCTAGTAATTTTAATATAGAATGGCAAAAAATTGATGGGTCCTTTCTTAAGGGTCATCAAGACATGCTGCAAGAAATTCAGCCTTTCCATCCGCAATCCCGTACGTTTCT
>JAYUSS010000139.1:0-10218 GCA_043755535.1 Candidatus Peregrinibacteria bacterium
CTGTTGAGAGCCACGACAAAGAGAGTATGTGCATCTAAAAGATCCAGAGGGACTGTCACTCTACCCTTTGGAAAATTATTGGCATGCCTATCCTTGATACCTCTTTCCCACGCCTTAATCCCAGCTTCAGCTTCAGAAGTCATCGTCGAATACTGGAGTAACGTCTGGAAGCCAGGATCATCGGGGTTATCGAAACTGATATCCCCGGCGCCATTGAGCCCAACCGCGCTGCAGGAAGGACGATAGCGTGCACTAGAAATACCGATGCCTTTGTTTCCGGCTTCTTCGCCACCGGCGGCAAAGAGAAGCAGGCTGTGAACGAGAAGCCGGTGCTCGGCAGAAACTTGTTGAAGTTGCTCACCTTCATGCGTATTTTTATGCAGAGTTGGTTGTGCCGTCTTTCCGAGAGTCATTATAGTGGGCTGAATGCTCAACGCATTGTCGCCGGGTTGACTAGGATCGGAAAGCAGCGATGCAAGCTCCGTCAGCTTGCGTGTCATCATCGCTAATCTTGTAGAGACGCTCTGAGTTAAGGCCATGCGATTTTTGGAATCAAGGAATTCCTCATCGGTACCCTGATCAGCAAGGTCTCCGATACTGTCATGCTTGTCAGAAAGCCCTTCGAGTTTGTTGAGCACATCTTCGATGCCGTTAGAACGCTTGCCGAGTCCGAGTAACGCCAGTACCTCTTCTGCGGTGACGCCCGCCGCACGAGTCACGGCATTGCAGTGATGGCCGAACACAGTCACGGTTTTGTTGTGCTGTCGGATGGATTCATGGAGTGCCGGCCATGATTCTCTCGATTGTATAGCAGCAGTAATGGAATGTTCGTAGGTAGCAAGCTTTGCAGTAAAGCTCCGTAGAAGATGCAGATCTGCCTGAAAATCACTGAGGTTCATGTCAGCAGTCTTGTGGCATGCAGAAACGACCTCTGCATGGTCAGCATAAAGTAACCTCGCCTGAACAGGCAGAGAAATCATCATTGCTCGGATGATGTTCTCAGCATCGGTCATTTGTTTCTCAAGTTCATTCAGTGTATCCATCGTTGGCACACCTTCATATGCCTTCAGGTACGACTCACGTATGAGCATCTGGAGCCTTATGGCATCGGTTGGCACAGCTTCGATGGGTTGTTCGGATGTGACAACGGACAATGATACTGATAAAACAGGTGTCGTGATCTGGGGCTCAGATGCGATTACAAGCAACGGAGCGTCAGCTCCCGGCTCAGATTCGATCAGGGGACGCTTCACAAAAACCTGATCAGAGCCAGGAGTTGACATCACCTCCTGTGCAGCGATTTCGTGCGCTACTTGAGGCAGATGAAGAGGCTCTTCATTCGTGGAATTCACCGTTGCTAGATTTCCGCTGGCGATCGCTGGATCGAACATTTCAACGATTGACGCACGGAGCCCAGTGAGGACATCTGCGTCAACTTCGTCTTCAGGATAGACAACACTCATGACGCGATGCATGACTTCTTGCACCTCGCGCTCAGTTGGATAGATGTGTGCGGTGCGAAGTGACATTGTCGCTTCTTCGATAATCCGGCGTTCGACAAGCCAGTTGATGCTGTTTTCCCCGTACGTATTGGGGGATTTAATATCCGGATGCGCGAGTGACCGTAGCATTTCCGGATAGACGCGTTCCGACTCACGGCGGTACATGCGTCTTGCAAAGGTTTCGAAATCGTTGACGTGCCAGAGATTCTGCGCACCGTTATAGGCAATGCGCTTCACCTTTGTCTGGAGCAGATTGAGTTGCGCGCTGGTCAGCGGCGCTTCCCGTTCTACCAATTTCTGTACCCATTCTTCTATCTCGAAGCATTCCGTGAAGAGTTTCTCGCGAAGACTCGGATCCAATTCGTCAGCATTGTCCAATAATGTTACCCATCGTGCGAGATGTTTCCCCCGCTCTACACAATGGAAGTGCTTGAGCAAGCTGGCGCGACGAGTGATGAGCGAAATCGGATCCTTGCTATCTTTTACGGGTTCGATGCTGTCATATACATCGGATGCGATCCGCCGCATAGCGCGTTGGAGTTCGCGTTCAGTGGGCCAGAGGTTTCGCTCAATGAGCCAGCCAATTTCGTCGTCGATGAGTGACTCTTCCATCTCCGGTTTTCGGGTGTTGAATGTCTGCGACTCGAGAAATGCACGCGCGGGGACTTTAAGGCTGTAGACCGTCCGGAGTGCACTTCCTCCATGATACTGATTATTGAAACGTTTGGCGAGAATTGCCAGAAGTTCGTCTGATCGCGAGATCAGTATCATCGCTTCATCGAGTGTCAGTCCGTCGAATCGCTTCTGACTCTTGTAATTCTGAAGCATTGTTTGCAGCGTATTGGTTTCAGGTTGTGTTAAGAGTTGCTTGATGATCGCGTTCTGTTCCTGAAGATCAATTTCTCTGATTGCTGTCAGAATATCGTCTTCTGTAACTGCATGGACGGTTTTATCACCCTCAGTCAGGCGAAGGTCCCCGTGGAAATCATCATTGAGCATGTTCACAAGAAACAGTATTTCGGCTGCTTGGAGTATGCCGGAGTGGTTTTTGCGATATTCTGCCAAACGTGTAAGAGCTAGGCCTTCAATTTCGTATGCTAAATACGCATCATTCGCCATGCGCTCTTTTAGAAATCTTAATGTCGTCGGCATGAAGACGTGTGAAGCGTCCCAGTCATTCACAACGCTTCTCGGCAATGTTGCAAAGACTGATACCTCATCAAGTTCGTCAATGCTCTTGAGGATACGCTGAATGCTCTCATTCACACATAGAAGAAAATCCGGATGGTGTTGGTTCGGTCGGTCGGGCACAACTTGCATCTTGGTAAGCTTCTGTACACGTTGGATAACTTCGGCGAGCGCAATGCTGATCCGTCTCTTGAATTCGTTAAAAACTATTGTCTGATCATGTAAATGACGTACGCTCGTCTTTTCCATCCAGTCATGAAGAGCCGCAAGGAATTCTGAAAGCAGGTCAAAATCCGTACCGGTGATTATCTCGGATGCCGAGATAATTGGGGGATTCTTTGTGGTAAGGTCGGCTCTCAGCGCATTGAGTTCATTGGCAACGATGCCGTTCAGAATCTCTGGCATAAGGATTTCACGTGCCTCCATGTCATCCCAGGTATATGAATTCTCGCTCACATTCATAGTTATCTGAGGTGAGCCCCCGGCTTTGTATGTAGGGCTAGAGGCCTCAGGAGGATTTTGACGATTTTCGAGTTGCTCTAGGATGTGCGTTGCCTCCAGAGGAGGGAGTGCTGCGAAAAGATTAGTCACAAGCGTGCGGAACGTTTGGAACCCATTATTAAGTTTGCCGTTATACATTTTGCTGTTATTAGCTTGTTTCGAAATAATCACTAATTTTTCCACTACCGTACATACATCATCCGTGGTTATCTTTTCATGTTTAAAAATTCTTGTGATTTCACAATGAATTGATTCACGTAAATCTCTCAATGCTCCTCTGAGCACATCGCGAAGTATCGTTTTGCCTTTCTTACTGGGGCCGAGTCTCATCATAACATCCCCCTCAGTGATGTTGATTATTGTATCCACAAGATCTTTTACTTGACTGAGTATCTCATGCCTGCCGTTCGATAATGCTTTTTTGTTCATAAACGACTGAGTAGTTCTCTGTGGGATGAATAGACGTATACTTTAAAAATATATATAAAAAAAGTCAATAGATAGAATGGCTTGAAAACATCGTAAATCGGTGATTCAGATCAGGTTGCGTCTGGCTGGAACAGTTGCATGACGCGCGGGGCATGTTGGTAGTGTAGTATGCATCACTATTTTCATCTTATGCAGGAATCCGGGATCGAATGGCTGGGGGAAAACGGTTACACATGGAACCCCACGCGGGGTTGCACGGAAATCAGCCCTGGCTGTGCTAACTGTTATGCTCGCGTTTTCGCAGAACGCTTCCGTGGCGTCTCCGGTCATCCCTATGAACAAGGATTCGATCTCCGCTTGGCTCCGGGTAAGCTGGTGGAGCCTCTCCGGACACAGAAGCCAGGCATGGTATTCGTCAACTCAATGAGCGACATTTTCCATCGCGATGTCCCGACTCAGTACATCCGTGACATTGCGACGGTGATGATGGAAGCCAACTGGCATACTTACCAGGTTCTTACGAAGCGAGCAGGACGGATGAGCCGACTCATGAGAACGGATCCGTCGTTTCAAGAAGTCAGAAATGCCAAGCATATCTGGTGGGGCGTCTCGGTCGAAGACAAAAAGCACGGTCTTCCGCGCATCAAACACCTTCGCAACGCCGAAACAGCAATGCCATGGATTTCGTTCGAACCACTCAAGGAAGACCTCGGCGAAGACTATAATCTTACCGGAATGACGTGGGGTGTCGTCGGCGGCGAGAGCGCATGGGCGAGTCGTAAGCCAGTAACATTGCAAGAGGAGTGGGTTCTCCGGATTCGCGACAAGTGTACCGCACTCAATATTCCATTCTTTTTCAAGCAGTGGGGTGGCAATCCGAAGACAAAATCGCGGCGCATTTTGCAAGGCAGAACCTTTGACGAGTGGCCGGAAGTCGAGCATCTTCCCTTAAAGCCGCGGGCGGAACGTATTGAAGCGGTACATAGACTCACCGAGGAATTCAGGACGCGTTGGGGTGAGGACTTGATCGATCCCGCATCATTGATCTAAGAGACAGTCACTTGATAAACATCCAAAAAACCTTATAGATAGCATAAAAGCCTGTAAAGGAGGTACATTACCTCTCCCCAAAACCCCCATTTTCTGCTATAATTACTCGATATTTCCGGTATCTCGTCCCTCATACAAAAACCCTTGGTCACCTTCCTCCGATTCTTCTTTTGGCCCCTCTGTATGTTCCTGGTCTGGGTACTGGGAATCGTCTTTGATGCAACATTTTGGAACAAGGTGTGGGTTTGGTACATCGCCGATCCATGGAATCATTCCCTTACGATACTCGGTACATACCTAGGTTTCAGGTTGTGTATTCGTATCATGCGTTTTTATTACGATTTGTGGGAAGCAAAAAACTTAGTGCATTTAAAGGTGATGCTTCCTCGCAGTGACAGTAAGCTGGACCAAGAAAAGCGCACCGAGAAAGATTTCAAAGAGAAGGTTGCAATCATGGAGCAGCTCTACCGCGCGCTCTGGGAAGTGCGCAGTCTTACCTTCTGGCAGTTTTTGCATTACTGGATTTTTAGGTCCATTACCATGAGCTTCGAGATGTACGTGGAAAAGGGAGAGCTGACATTCTACGTCGTTGTGGAAAAACACCTGGTATCGATTGTCGAAAAGCAGATCACAGCGTTCTACGGCGACGCCGAAGTGATTCCGCAGCAGACGCCGGACTTTACCGGTAAAGGACTCAAGCTTGTTGGCTACCACATGACACTCCAAAAGCGCTACATGTTCCCCATTCGTTTTTACGAACAGATGCAGGAAGATCCGCTCAATGACCTTGGGAACGTTCTCAGTAAACTTGAATCATCCGAGATGGCCGGTATCCAGTTGGTGTTTCGCCCGTCATTCAGCAACAAGTGGGGAAAGAAGGCACAGAAGTTTGCGTCGACTAAATTTAAAGGAGAAAAGGAAAGCTGGTTCAAAAAAATACCCATTATTGGGAGTGTGCTTGGGTTTATGTTCAGCTTTGCAACCGGCAGCGGCACGTTTGCGCCCGGTGCAAGCAAAGGGGATTCATTCGTCCGCATGATCCAGCCGGAGGAAGAACTCTATAAGCAGATGGGCGAAAAGGCAGGTATGAGCTGGTTCCATTGTACGGTGCGCGTGATGGGTGCAGGTAAAACGTGGGATCGTGCGCTCGATATCACCAATAACCTGCAGGTTGCGTTCAACGTGTTCCGGCATTTATACGGAAATGCATTCGTCAACCGTCGCATGTTCTTCGACTTCTTTCCGCTTGCACTCAACGGTCCTATTATCAGCTGGCTCTGGAAGAAGCGTTTCAATGGATTCTATAACAAGGAATGTCTGCTTGTTGAGCGCGAACTTGCAGGACTCTTCCACTTCCCCGACAGTCGCTATAACAAGATTCCGATTCTCCAGTGGATATCCTACAAGGTTCTTCCTCCTCCCCCCGATATCGCGAAGGAAGGAATCATCATTGGTACCAACCGCCACCGCGGCGTTCAGACCGATATCAGATTCCTGGAAGAAGATCGTACGCGCCACCAGTACATCATCGGTAAATCCGGTTCGGGTAAATCAGCGCTGCTTAGCTGGCAGGCACGTCAGGATATTCAGAAAGGACAAGGAATCTGTATTGTTGACCCACACGGAGATCTTATCGAAGATGCGTTGGCTCACGTTCCCAAAGAGCGTGCCAAAGATGTCATCGTGTTCGATCCCGCCGATCTTGAGCGTCCACTTGGACTAAACATGCTCGAAGCCAGCACTGATGAGCAGAAAGACCGTGCATCCCTCGATGCGATGGAAATCTTCATCAAGCTCTTCGGTAACGAAATCTTCGGTCCCCGCATTCAGCACTACTTCCGTAACGGTTGTTTGACTCTCATGGATGACGAAGAGGAAGGGGCAACACTCATCGATGTGCCGAGACTCTTCGTTGACGATGAATTCCAGCGCTACAAGGTCAGCAAGTGTAAGAACGTGGTGGTGCGCAGCTTCTGGGAAAACGAAATTGCAAAAACCGGTGCTCGCGAAAAAGAAGAAATGATCCCGTACTTCTCCGCCAAGTTCGGACCGTTTATCACCAACACCACGATGCGTAACATCATCGGACAGCCTAAAAGCGCATTCGACATCCGCCAGATTATGGATGACGGGAAAATTCTGCTCGTAAACCTCTCCAAGGGAAAAATCGGAGACGTGAATGCACAGCTGCTCGGTCTTATCTTCGTCAACAAAGTGAACATGGCCGCGATGTCCCGTGCAGATATGCCGCGCGAACAACGTCGTCGTTTCTATTTGTATGTGGATGAGTTCCAGAACTTCATCACCGATGCGTTTGCAACCATCCTTTCCGAAGCGCGTAAGTACGAACTGGGGCTGATCATGGCTCACCAGTACATCGGGCAGCTGACTGATAAAACATCTGCATATGAAGGTGCCAACAGCAAAGTGCGCGATGCTGTCTTCGGTAACGTGGGTACCATCCTCAGCTTTAAGATCGGTGCAGAAGATGCCGAATACATGGCAAAGGAAATGGCTCCAGTATTGGGTGAGCAGGACGTGATCGGTATTCCGAATTATAACTGCTACGTCAAACTTAACATCAAAGGAACCACAAGCAGGCCTTTCAGCATGGCGACAATCTGGGATGAATCGCAGCGCAACGACAAACGTGCGCAGCTTATCAAAGAGTACAGCCGCATGAAGTATGGTCGTAAGAAGATCTTCGTCGACCAGGAAATCGAAGATCGTATCGGCATCATTCGCCCAGCCGGCCCCGATGAAACTCCACCGATGGGGTTATCGCCGGAAGAAAAAAAGTAAGATTCATTATGAATTCTAACTCCCAGTTTCAGGCAGAAGATCACGAAGAAAAACCAAGAGCGATTCATCGCAGGTCCTTTCTTCGTCGTATTGGCAAAGCAATATTTAATCCCCAAAAAGAATTGCGAAACCAGCTTTACAATGCGGGAATTTTTGATTCGGCGCAGGCTGAACAATACTTGCAAACAGATAGCTCCTATCTCCGAACGATTGGCGAGAGTGGGTTACTGTTTATTGGCAAAGCACTGAGTGTAGCTGTGTTGGGAAAACTATCCGGCAAGGAAGTTGGCAATGCCAATGGAAAAAGTTTTAAAGAAAGAAATCTTTCAACAATTTTAGCATCAGACGTTGTTAACCCGGCAATAGAGGAATTTATGTTTCGAATTCTCCCTGCGTATTGTGTCGATACATATGAAATTGAGCACAATCAGTCTGAAAGGATGGATGACATTGTTCAAAAAACTCGGTGGAAGATGGGCATTGCAACATCCGTTCTCTTTGCGCTAGCTCATAATATTACGCGTGATGAAAAAGGGAGGCTTGTCATAGCAAGTCATATTCCATTGCCGCAATTTCTTGGCGGTGTTTATAACTGGTATGTTATGAGAACGCGGGGAATGGACCATGCCGTCATTGCTCACATGACCAATAATGTGGCTGTAGACTCTATTTCATTGTCTCTAAACGCCTTATATCCTGGTAAAAATAAGCAGACAAGCTGAAGATCTCGGGATACAATGAAAGCCTAACTCTGTACAACTCTTTAAGTATGTCATCATTCTCGCAAATGAAAGATCTCTATCGTATCCAGCGTGATGCGAAGAAGGTCAAAAAAGAACTCAAAGGCATTCATGTGGAAGCCGAAGCTGAAGGAGTAAAGGTGGTGGTAACTGCTGAGCAAGAAATCATCAGTATCGAGATTGCCCCGGAAGTCGATCGTTCGCGTATTGGTGAACTGTTGAAGGACGCTCTAAACCGCGCGCTCAGAAAAGCGCAAGTGGTGGCCGCAGAACGGATGCAGGGAATTATGAAGCAGATGGGACTCCCAACAGGCGGAACCGCTGAAGAATAATGCGAAGTCAATAGATCCGTGCTTTAGCTGACTGATGCACTTTTTTCTGGACAATAACTATTGCACGGTTATTGTGGATGCATGGATCAACAGGAGTTCCAATCACAGATGCTTGAGTTCAAGAATGAGATGCTTGAATTTAAGTCACAGATGCTTGAATTCAAGTCACAGATGCTTGAATTTAAGTTACAGATGCTTGAATTCAAACGCATGACAGAACAGAGGTTTTCGCATATTGATGGACGATTTACGAAGATAGATGAGCGACTTGAGAATATGCAGGGTGATATATATTCTTTAAAAGAACACGCACGTCACGTGGATAAGAGGATGGATCATATTGTCGATAGCATCGATATTCTTCAGCATCAGAACATTGAACTTGCTCGAAAAACCGAAGATACCTATCAATCCCGTAACACCGTCAAAATCAAATTTGGTTGGGAGTGGAGTGCAGTTTCCATGGCCATTGCTTTCCTTGCCTCTGGCGTTGCATCAGGTATGACCAAGTTTCTATGGAGATAAGACGGCTATTTCCCTAGTATCTTTCTATGAAGAAGCTTCTGCTGATTATCGGCATTTTTGCAGTCGGAGGACTCGTCGGATGGCACCTTTGGTATGTACATGCACTTTCTCCACTCAATGCAGACAGTGACCGGCGCATTACCGTGAGCATTCCTTCGGGATCTTCCAGTGCAGCCATTGCTGATTTGTTAGAAGAGAAAGATGTAATCCGCTCCTCAACGGCATTCTTAATGTATGCAAAGAAGTCTGGAAAAGCAGGATCCCTACAAGCAGGAGCGTTTGTATTGCAGCCATCCATGACGGTGCAGGAAATTGTGGATGCACTTGCATCCGGTAAAGCACAGGAAATGTCAGTGACTATCCCTGAGGGATTTACTGTGAAGGATATTGATGTGTTGCTTGCCTCTAAAGGTTTTACACAACCCCTGGACATAGTGACATGTGCCCAAACCTGCGACTTCTCCGCATTTGATTTTTTGCCATCAGGAAAAGGTCAGGCTGCCAGAGGAGGCAAACTGGAAGGATATCTCTACCCGGACACCTACTTCGTCGATATATCGGACTTCGACTCCAAACTCTTCCTGGAGAGGATGCTTGGTATATTTCGGGGTAAAGTCGTGAATATCGATTCGCCTACGCGTTCTCTGCACGAAGTGATTACAATGGCATCTCTCATTGAAGAAGAGGGGCGTACGGCAGAGGAGCGAAAGGTAATTTCGGGCATCCTCTGGAAACGATTCGACGAAGGCATCGGTCTCTACGTCGATGCGTCCAACCGCTATATTCTGGACAAGCCGACTGCGGCTATCACGGCATCGGAGCTCGACATGGATTCTCCGTACAATCTGCGAAAATATCGTGGCTTGCCACCCGGTCCCATTGCTAATCCCGGATTGGAAAGTATCAACGCATCTGTTCACCCCGAGTCCTCACCGTACTATTACTATTTGCATGGAACCGATGGAACGATTCATTATGCAATCACGAATAATGAGCATAATGCGAATAAGGCAAAATTCTTGCGGTAGTTTAGGCACTGTCAGCATTATACGTGTAAGTGGGCACTGACCCTGCACATCACATCAGCTTGACGGATTTGAGCAGTTTTAAAAAAGCCATTAAGTGACTCTGTGCGAAGAGATGGCACTG
>JAYUSS010000140.1:0-32370 GCA_043755535.1 Candidatus Peregrinibacteria bacterium
CTTTGTGGATGTGTTTCGTCATACGAATAGCCTACCCCCTCCACCTGACGACCGCCCGCAGCAAGCTGACGGGGTATTCCTCCTAGGGGAATAAATTCCGAATCACTTCTTCTCCTTCAGGCGGCGTGTAGATAACGGCTTTTGTCGATTGATTGACGATCTTCGTTCCGGAGTGCTTGCGTATTTCCGCAGTGTTCTGCTTTACGGTCTGCACGATTTCCACAAATGCATTGGTTGTAAGCGGCTTGTTCTGAACCCAATCCATACCCTTCCATAACGCATCAACGTAATGCAACACCTCTTTCGTATTTGGCGTGACTGCCTTCTCCACGTTTGCGATCGCCTCATACAGCTCATCATCGGTGGTCACTATATTTTCTATCTCCGAGCTTTCTTTCGCTTCCTTTAAAAAAACAGTGTTGAGAAGAACGGTCTGATTGGGGAGTGCTTTGCCGGCAGAAAGTTTTGCCAGGGCACGACTGGCAGATATGGTTTTTTTGAGAATTGCCGGAGTCTCTATTTCCGAAGCAGGGGGTAAAGGAGGGAGGTTGTTGTAGGGTTTAGCGGGGTCAAAAGGCATATTCTGATAGGATATCGTTAGTATAAATAATACATGTAAAAATGTCAAAAATTTAAAGGTATTTTTTGGATACCTTTATCCAATCACTGTGTTAAGAAAATGCGGTTATTTTTGCAGATAATTTGTATCCTTCCAACTTCGTGTAACAGGCAGAACTGGCCCAACCTTCTAAAATCATCCACCAGTCCCAGCCAACATGGGCACGCGACTGTGGTGCCTCTTCTGCGGGCTTACCTCAGAGATTTTTTATATCTGCTAGACGAGAAAGAGAATACCATTAAGATAGTATTTATTTACATTTCCCCACCTTTTATGTTCGCAATCCATAGTCTTTCCCGGATGATCTTGCTGGGGAAAAGTCCTTCGCAGTCGGGGTCCTTAAAAGGAATACTGCCTTTACTGCTGGTCGTTTCTATAACCATTTCGTTCGTCCCTCCGGCGTTCGCCGCAACGACCCCATCTCTGGGAGCGGCAACAGGCTACGGTATTCTTTCCGGTACATTCACGAACACGACAGCTGGAACGACAGTAACTGGTGATGTCGGATTTACGACCGGCCCGGCAGTCGCACCCGGGGGAACGCATGTGAACTACGGATCGGGTGCGCCATATGCCACGGCAGGTACAGATCAGGGGAATGCATTATCTGCGCTTGCTGCAGAGCCGTGCACATTCACATTCGCACCCGGCGCAATCAATCTTTCCACCGATACGACGCATGGCCCCATCGGCGTGTACACACCCGGCGTATATTGCAGCTCGGGAGCGATGAACATCGGCGGTCCGCTTACACTGAATGGCAACGGAACGTATCTCTTCAGGCCCGATGGCGCCCTTACATCGACGGCCGGCTCAGTCATTACATTGGCCGGTGCGTCATCATGCAATGTTTTCTGGACGCCGACCGGGGCTGCGACACTCGCGGCCAATACGACATTTGTGGGAACGATCATTGATCCCGCGGGGATTACGGTAGGCGCTAACGTCACGTGGACGGGAAGAGCCCTGGCATTCGGCGGAACGGTGACGACCGATACGGATACCATGAGCGTACCGACATGTATCGTGGCATTGGCATCATCCGCAGCAAGCATTGTTTCAAGCTCATCTACCATCTCTTCCAATGCATCGTTCGCATCTTCTGTTACATCATTGGTAAGCAGCAGTGTGCAATCATCGGTGGTGCGCAGCTCCGTCAGATCTTTCCGATCCTCGTCTGCATCATCAGTGCGTTCTGTTTTGGCTTCGACGACGGATTACGTGCCGCTTCTGCCCAATACCGGAATCGGTCCCGTTGCCGCACATAGTTCATGGCAGGTTATTGCAGTCGGCATGTTTGTGGCAGCATTGGTCTTATTCGTTGCTTATAAAGCAAAACATTTTATATCTTCCAAGAATTAATAAAGGAACTTCAGAGAATTCCGGAGGGAATATCCTTCCGGATTTTTCTGCTTCCATCAAAGATATGTATAAAAAAACTCTTCCGAGAGCGACGATACTCATACTCGTGGGTTGTGCGTCTTTTTTTCTCCAACACTGTACGTTTCAGCCGGGTATCAAAGAACCCGCGCAGCAATTGGGCCAACATCCGGCACGCCTGCGAATCCCCGCCATTAAAGTGGACGCGACCGTTGAATCCGTCGGACTGACGTCAAAAGGAGCAATGGACGTACCGAAAGATCCCGATAACGTAGCATGGTACAACCTCGGGCCCCGCCCCGGAGAAAAAGGCAGTGCCGTGCTTGCCGGGCATTTTAATTGGTACGACGGAAAAACGGCGGTATTTCAGCATCTAAAAAACCTGCGCAAAGGGGACCTCGTATCCGTCGAGACTGACAAAGGCACGATTCTGACATTTATGGTGCGAGAAATCCGTATATATCATCCCGGTGAATATGCTCCTGAGGTATTTCTCAAGCGTGACGGAATTCATCTGAATCTTGTGACGTGCGGCGGAGCATGGGATGCATCTCAAGAAATCTATATAGAACGGCTGGTCGTATTTACGGACTTCGAAACTGCCAGTCCTGACCGTCCTGCTCTCAGTTCTCCGAAAGCAGTCCTAAAGCACGTTGTCAGGGATTCAACGATAAAGTTCTAGACCGATCCGCTCAGCCACTAGTTTTGGTGTCAATCCCTGTCCGGGGTGCTGCTTTACAATTATTTAATATTTCGGAAAGGCTAGTAATTTGTTTGTCAACTAAATTTCTGAGAGAATTTCATCTCCCGCCTACTCCTCTTTTTAAACATGAAATATCGATTCCGCTTCAATGCGTGTCTGCGACCCGCACGTCTTCTTGTCGTGCTCGGCTCTACTGTCGTTTCCTTTGTCATCACTACGCCTGCGTATGCGCTTAGCCTTCCATGGATTGGCACTGCGCTGAATGATGCAGCTTGTAATCTCCTCATCCCGGGAACGAACGGTACGAGTTGGAACTGCGTGCTCAACTGGACGGGAGGCGTGGCCATACCGGGCGCAAGCGATATCGCGGTGTTCAACTCTTCCACGACGACGAACATTACCATTGATACGAGCATCAGCGTTGCGCAGCTCGATATCCAGGCCGGGTATACGGGAACCATCACGCAGGCAGCGGGTAGCACAATCACTGTCGGTTCATCGGGTTTCAGCCAGGCCGCAGGCACGTTCACGGGAGGCAACAGTGCTATCACGATCAACGGTCCATTTTCGCTTTCATCGGGAACGTTCACAGCGACAACGGGAACAACGTCCATAACAGGCGCTGTCACTGTCAGCGGTGGAACATTCAACCACAACAGCGGTCTTTTTACCCTTAGTGGCACTGCCGATCAGACGATCAACCTCGGCGGCAAGGTGCTGAATAACCTGACGATCAACAATACGGGTGGCGGCACCAGCGACGACATCGTGATTGCCAATAACAGTCAGCTGCTCCTTTCGGGAAGTCTCGTTGTCACACTTGGTAACCTTGATCTGACGACGAATACGGAAGCGATGGTCGTCGAGAAAGGCATCACGCTTGCGGACAGCGCACAAGCCACTCTCACCACAAACTCCAACGTCACGGCATCGGGAACGATTCTGGTGAATGATGCGGCAACGATCACTGTCTCCGCAGGAACGTGGACGTTGAATGATGACAGCGATCAAAATATCGATTTAGACGGACAGAGTATTTTCAATCTGACACTCAATGATACAGGTGGTGGTACCAATGACGATGTCATCATTGCCGGGGGAGGACTGAATCTTTCCGGATCGCTCACGGTCACTCTTGGCAATCTCGATCTCACCACGAACTCGCAGACATTTGTGACGGAAAAAGGACTGACACTTGCCGATACCGCGCAGGCGACACTTACGACGAACAGTGCTGTGACGGCCTCCGGCACTATCATGGTGAATGACGCCGCGACGATTACCGTGACGGCAGGGATATGGACTCTGAACGACGATAGTGATCAGGCGGTGGACTTGGATGGCCAGTCTCTTTTCAATCTGACGCTCAACGATACTGGAGGTGGGACGAACGACGACGTGATCATCGCGGGCGGCGGTCTCAATCTCTCAGGTAGTCTCGTTGTCACGCTTGGCAATCTCGATCTCACGACCAACTCCCAGTCTCTCGTGACAGAGAAAGGTCTCACGCTCGCGGATAGCGCACAGGCGACTCTTACCACAAACAGCAACGTCACTGCTTCAGGGACGATCCTCGTGAATAACGCATCGACCCTCACGGTTACGGCCGGAACATGGACGCTCAATGACGACGGAGATCAAGCTGTCGATCTGGACGGGCAACCGCTTTTCAACCTCACCATCAATGACACGGGAGGAGGAGCCAATGATGACATCGTCATTGCTGCGGACAGTCAATTGCTCCTTTCGGGAAGCCTCGTCATGACACTCGGCAATCTTGACCTCTCGACCAACACCGAACCTCTTGTGATCGACAACGCTTTGACGCTGGCCAATGCAGCTCAATCGACGCTCACGACGAATACTGATATCACGGTCGGTGGAAACGTGACCATCAATGATGCGGCAACAATCACTACAAGTGCGGGAACGTTCACGTTGAACGGAACAAGCGACCAGACCGTAGATTTCGACGGCCAGTCGGTGAATAACCTCACGCTCAATAACAGCGGAGGAGGAACGAGCGATGATATTGTGATCGCGGCCGGCAGTCCTCTTTTGCTCAGCGGAGCATTGACGATCACACTGGGAAATCTCGATCTTGCCACAAATGATGATACCTTAGTTGTAGAGCGGGGCATTACCCTGGCCGATGCGTCACAAGCGACGTTCACGACGGATCAGAACATCACGGCGTCCGGCAGTATTCTGGTGAATGATAGTGCGATGATTACCATCACGGCGGGCACATTGACTCTTAATGACGACGGTGATCAGACGGTGGATCTGGACGGACAGAGCATTTTCAACCTTACATTGAATAACACGGGGGGCGGTACGAACGACGATGTGATCGTGAATGGTGGAAGCCTGAATCTCTCGGGGAGTCTCGTGGTGACGCTCGGCAATCTCGATCTCTCGACGAATGCACAGTCGATGGTGGCGGAGAATGCGATGACACTGGCCAATAGCGCCCAAGCGACTCTCATCACCAACAGCGACATGACCATTGCCGGAAACATTCTCGTCAATGATGCCGCAGCCATCACAGTAACAGCGGGAACACTCACAACAAATGGCTCGACGGCGGACACCACGATCGATCTTGACGGACAGAGCATCTACAACTTCACCGTCGCCAACACCACCGGCGGGAGCAACGACGATGTGATCATCGCGGCAAACAGTCCTCTGCTGATCAGCGGTTCTCTCGTGATAACGGTCGGCAACCTGGATCTTGCGACGAATACCGAACCTCTTGTCGTCGAAGGATCGGTGACGCTCGCGAATGCGGCGCAGGCCACACTGACGACGAATGACAGCCTCACAATCGGTGGAAACATCACCGTAAATGACAGTGCGACGCTCACGGTCGGAAGCGCGACTCTGACACTCAACGGCTCAACCGATCAGGCCGTCGATCTGGACAGCCAGCCTGTCTTCAATCTTGTGATCAACAACAGCGGAGGCGGCTCGAACGATGATATTGTCGTGGCGGCGGATTCGCAGATATTACTCTCCGGCAGCCTCGTCATCACGCTCGGCAATCTTGATTTGGCGACGAATACGGAAGCCATGATTGTCGAAAAAGGTATCACGCTCGCGGACAGTAGTCAGGCGACGCTCCAGACGGGAGCAGCGGTCACTGCTTCGGGCACGATCCTCGTCAACGACAGCGCGACGATCACCGTGAATGCCGGAACATGGACATTGAACGATGACGGTGATCAGTCTGTCGATCTTGATGGGCAATCGCTCTACAATCTCACGATCAATAACTCCGGAGGAGGAAGCAACGATGATGTGATCGTTGCCGGAGGAACCCTCGTTGTTGCAGGTGATCTGACCGTTACTCTCGGGAATTTGGACTTGGATACGAATGGGCTCGCGCTTGACGTAGATGACGACGTCACGCTTGCAGCTTCCAGCCAGGCAACATTAAGTGGCTCTACCATGAATATCGGCGGCGACATTCTCGTCGCGTCGTCTGCCACTTTCACGAACACCGCCGGAACGGTGACACTCGACGGATCCAGTCAAAGTATGAGCGGTGCGCTGACGTTCAACAATCTCACAAAGAGCATCACGTCCAATGACACGCTCACCTTCGCCGCTACCAATACGGTGACGGTGAGGAACACAACGACCCTGCAGGGAACATCCACTGCCACGCTGTCGTTGCGCTCATCGCAAACAGGCACGCAGTGGAGGATTGACCCGCAGGGGTCAGACACGTTCCTGTATCTGGATATCAGGGACAGTAACAACATCAATGTGACCATAGCCAGCTGCCCGACCAACTGTACGGATTCCGGCAATAACACAAACTGGTCGATTATCGCAGCCGTCAGCGTGGGAGGCTCAATCGGAGGGGGTGGATCGACAGGGGGTGGCGGTGGCGGCGGTGGACGCGGTGCGGGAATACCGACTGTGAATCTTGCGACAAAGACCAGTGATGCGGGGGCTGCAGGCGGCGGATCGACGAATACGATGGAAATACCAAAGGTAGATACCGTGCTCCAACAGATGGTTCTGCAGAAAAAAGTCTGCGATGAGCAAAAGGACAATCCTGCACTCCTGAGCCGGAATGGTTTTCTTTCGACGAGAACGGGAAATCAGCGAGTGATTTTCAAGGATGTTCCCGTGAACGCATGGTTCGCATTAAACGTCCATGCTCTCACAAGTGCAGGAGTCGCATCGGGCTACAAAGACGCCGACGGACAGCCGACGGGGCTTTTCGGCGCGGCGAATATGGTGACGTATGCGGAACTGATCAAGATGATTCTCGAGACGACTCAGGAAACGCTCCCTGCAACGGTTACCAATCGTCCGCAAAACGCCTCTGCCGTCGGGCACTGGTCCGAGAGATACATGAAATTCGCCGAAGATCTCGGGCTTTCCGTGTACAAGCCCGACCTCGACGTGAATGCGAACGCGTCGCGCGGCGATGTCATCAAAACCCTGATGGAGGCATTCGATATCCCCATGGACACGCAGATGGCCGAGTACAGCGATCTTGATGATATGCACCCGTATACGCCGGCGATCTCCACAGCCACCCGCCTCTGCATCATCCGTGGCGACACGGATTCCCAGGGAAATCTTAAAGGGACCGTACGGCCGGATGATTCCATCAACCGCGCAGAAGTCTCGGAAATTATTCAGCGGATTCTTGTCATCAAGCCGTAGATTGTATACATAATTAGTACAATGAGACAGCGTCACAGGTGCTGTCTCATTGTATTGACGTGGTTCGCTATTCTCCTTTCCTTCCCATGAAATTCTTTGGCGGTGGCTGCGAAGAAAGGTACGTGTAGGCTTGCGGATTCCAATTGCGAGAAGGGAACACGCGTTGCTTAATTTTTCGGAAGTGTCATTCCCATGTGCTCCATAGATAATCGATTCTCGCATTCTTCGATAGTGCATAGGGGTTGCGCCGCTTCCCGTCGAGTATGGCATTGATCTCATCGATGTTGTTTTGCGCAGTCGGTTCGCTTGGATCATTATAGAGTGCCATATAGCTGGACCAGGCACCATACAGTCTCAATCCGAACACCCTATCTTTTTCTTGAGAGCATTTTCCTGAGCGTATTTAGACCCTTCGCCGACACGGATGAGAAAATAGGACATATCACCAGAATAGCTCCTTCAGCTTTTCAGGGAATAGGATTTTACATAATGAGTTTTGTTGTACAGAACTGCTACACTCGGAGCATGCCTCCGTCTTCCACTGCCGGTCTTATCTGGAGCATCGCCGAACTTCTCCGCGGTAGCTGGAAGCAGCATGAATATCAGGATGTTATTCTTCCGTTTACGGTGTTACGGCGTCTGGACTGTGTTCTGGAAAAAACAAAATCTGCAGTTCTTCTCAAAGCAAATCAACTACAGGGTAAGGTAAATCCTGCGCCGATTATTCAAAAACTTACCAGTCTTTCATTCTACAATACATCTGAGTATGACTTCCAGAAACTTCTCGATGATCAGCATCATTTAGAAAAAAACCTTCATCATTACATCAATGGATTTAGTGAAAATATTTTGGATATCTTCGAGAAATTTGAATTCGAAAAACACTTACGTCGTCTCTCGGGTGGCAATACCCTTTTTGAAATCGTGAAGCGCTTCTCGCAGGTTGATCTTCACACCGATGCTGTGAGCAATGCGGATATGGGAACAGTTTTTGAGGAACTCTTGCGCAAATTCGCTGAAATGACAGGTGAAACAGCCGGAGAACATTACACACCACGCGATGCTATTGAGCTTATGGTGGAGATTCTCTTTTGTCCCGATAAGAAACTCATGCAGAAGCAGCACCTTGTGAAGACCGTCTACGACCCGTGTTGTGGTACAGGTGGAATGTTGACGGTGAGCAAAGACCATATTCATCGCGTCATCAATCCTGATGTCGATGTGCATCTCTATGGTCAGGAGCTCAATCCAATCTCGTACGCCATCTGCAAATCGGAAATGCTCATCAAGGGTGAAGATCCTGAAAACATTAAAGGCGGCGATCAAGATCGTTCAATCGCTTCCACACTGACGAATGATCAATGGGCACACATGCGGTTTGATTATCTCCTCGCAAATCCTCCGTACGGTGTGGAGTGGAAGCTTGATAAAGAGGCCGTGGAACGAGAGGCAGCTCATGGTTACGCTGGTCGTTTCGGAGCGGGTTTGCCGCGTATCAGTGATGGCCAGCTTCTCTTCTTGCAGCACATGGTGAGCAGGATGCGAGAAATGGATAAGGGAGGCAGCCGTATCGCCGTTGTCTCAAACGGTTCTCCGTTGTTTACAGGTGATGCTGGCAGCGGTGAAAGTGAGATCCGCAGATGGCTTCTGGAAAATGATTGGCTGGAAGCCATCGTCGCGCTTCCCGACCAAATGTTCTATAACACCGGCATCTCCACTTACCTTTGGTTCCTCACAAACAGGAAAGAGGACAAGCGCAAAGGTAAAGTACAACTCATCGATGCGAGAAATTGTTCCTCGAAGATGCGCAAAAGCCTCGGTAATAAGCGCAATGAAATCAAAGACACAGATCGTCAGAAGATTCTTTCGCTCTTTGAATCGTTCGAAGACAATGAGTCCAGTAAAATTTTCAAGACGACAGATTTTGCTTTCAGGCAAATTACCGTGGAACGCCCGCTTCGCCTGAATTTTCAGGCATCACCGGAGCGCATTGCACTCCTGAACGAAGAAAAAGCGTTTATCGGTCTTGCGGAAACCAAAAATAAGAACGGCGAAGGCAGCGCTGTGCAAGAGCGTATACGCCAAGTCCTCCGATCGATCGGCACAAAGCTCTACAAAAACCGTGAAGCCTTCATAGTTGACCTCGATGCTGTCCTCAAGCAATCCGAGCTTAAGATGAAAGCTCCCGTGATGAAAGCGATTGTCGTTTCTCTCTCCGAGCGTGATGAGACTGCAGATATTTGTATGGACAAAGACGGCAACTCGGAGAGTGACTCGGAACTGCGTGATACCGAGAACGTTCCCTATAACGAAGATATCCACACGTACTTCAGGCGAGAAGTCCTGCCGTATGTCCCCGATGCTTGGATCAATGAATCTGTCCGCGATCTCAAAGACAATCAAATCGGCAAGGTCGGTTACGAGATTCCGCTCACTCGTTACTTTTACAAGTATGAACCGCCACGCGACCTGGAAGCCATCGAAGCGGATATCGAAAAGGTCGAAAACGAGCTTTTGGGGCTGCTGAAGCAACTTTAACTATCATCAAGCAATAGTAAAAGAAAATGAATAAATTTTTACTTTGACAATATTTAAGTAAAGAGATAGAATCAATGCAATGTCATTTAAAGCAGGTTCCTACAGGCCACATAATAATTACAAGTGCTTTGTACCATCTTCGGTCAATGTCCCATTCGAGTGGCAAGATAAGCGTATTACCCCTGCCCTTGCGGAAGCAATGCATGCTCTTGGGGAGCTGAATGCCGCATCCGAAACCGCACCTGATATCGATAGCTTTTTGCAGATGTATATTGCCAAGGAGGCAGTGACTTCCAGTCATATCGAAGGTACAAAAACAAATATTGAGGAAGCTCTTCTTCCCGCGCCAGTGTCCCTTGAGCAGCATAACGACTGGCAGGAGGTGAAAAATTATAGGGAAGCAATGAAGTGGGCGGTGCAAGAGCTGGATACGGTTCCACTGTCCATGAGGCTCCTCAAGGGGGCGCATCGCATATTGATGCAAGGAGTCCGAGGGCAGACAAAAAATCCCGGAGAATTTCGGCAAGTGCAAAATTGGATTGGAGGACCATCACCCGACAAAGCACGGTACGTGCCTCCCAATTTTGTCGATATTCTCGATCTTCTGACAGATCTTGAGAGGTCTTGGCACAACGATACTCTGGCGATTCCTCCATTGATTCTCGCAGCCATCAGCCATTATCAGTTCGAGAGTATTCACCCGTTTCTCGACGGAAACGGTCGCACGGGTCGACTACTCATCACTGTCTATCTGATGCATGCGAAGCTCCTCAGCCAACCTACGTTGTATCTCTCTTCTTTTTTTGATGCATATCGTGATGATTACATCGATGCACTCAACCGCGTTCGCACAGACAACGACATGGATTTTTGGGTCCTTTTTTTCCTTGCCGGCGTCAAAGAGACCGCGAAGGACGCCCGTCATACTCTGAGGAAAGTCATCGAACTGAAGCAGGCATACGAAACACGCATTACCGAGAGCTATGGAGGCCGCACCGATATTGCGCTCCGCCTGCTCCGCCATCTTTTCCGTCACCCGATGGTGAGCGTGAAGGATGCCATGACTGCGCTCCAGATTACCAAGCCCTCTGCCAATACACTCGTAGCGAAGTTTGTGGAGACAGGAATACTCAGAGAGACGACAGGGATGAAGAAAGACAGGATTTTCTCGTTTCATGAGTATGTGCAGTTGTTTGATTCCCCGAAAAATACATGAGAACCAATTGTTTAGAACGGGCAGGACATGTGCTTATTCTCATTATATGGCTTGAGAAAAGATTGATTGATTTGATTATTTTTAAACAACATCCTCAAATACTGAGTCATTTTCGTAAACATGGGATATCAATTGGCTTAGCTAAATGGAGAAAATTTTACTGGCAAAAAGGGTTTCATTATATAATCCAAGAGTTTTTGAAAACCTTCCCCAATCTTCCTTCAAATTGGGAACCTTTATTAGAAGACCTGAACACTAAGCGTGACATGATTTCTCATGGACATGTATCGCTGTACCGCGAATATATTCTGTATCAACCTGATCTCAATCGTTCAAATCTTAAGAAGAAGCTCTCTATCATTAGGCGTGCAATAGATGGAAAGATTACTAAGGCTAGATTATTCAAGATCCGTTTTGATGACAAGAACTATCAAAGCATGCTGCAAGCAATCGAAAAGTTTGATACACAACTTTTTCCGCAGTTATCTACTCAGATGAATCTAAATTACAACTCCATCAGATGATCACTCTCAGTAGACAGCATCGGGTGCAAGGTAGTTATTACGAAACTGGAACAGAATTCCTTGGAAGAATTCCAAATGGGTGGTCGATGACAAGACTTGATAGATTATTTTCTCAAAAAAGAGAGACTTCATCGAATGAAGAGGAATTACTTTCTGTCTACAGAGACTTTGGAGTGATTATAAAGAGTTCAAGAGACGATAATTTTAATAAGCCTTCTGAGGATTTATCAAATTATATTCTTGTTCAAACTGGTGATCTCGTAATCAATAAAATGAAGGCATGGCAAGGATCGCTTGGCATCTCTCAATATCGTGGGATTGTTAGTCCAGCGTATTTCACTTATCAAATAAAGAAGGTCTTTGAAAAAAAAGTGTATTTGCCATATTTGCACCACTTATTGCGCTCTACTCCATATATTGCAACGTATAGAAGAATTTCTAATGGTATCAGACCTCAGCAATGGGATTTAGATCCTTATCAATTTAGAATGCTTCCTATCATTCTTCCTGCGATTCAAGAACAAAAATGCATCGCCTCCTACCTCGACTCCAAATGCGCTCTCATCGATACTCTTATCGCAAAGAAGCAGCGGCAGATAGAGCTTTTACAAGAACAGCGTGCGGCGATTATTCATAAGGCCGTGACGAAGGGATTGGATGAGAATGCGGAGATGAAGGAGAGTGGGGTGGAGTGGGCTGGAAAGATTCCGAAGGGATGGGAGATAAAAAAACTAAAAACAGCGTTTCGATTTGAGAAGGGAAAGCAGTCAGGGATGTTTACGAAGGAATATGTGAATGATCCAATGCATACAGGCGAATACCCAGTGTACAGCGGTCAAACGGAGGATGATGGGGTAATGGGGAAAATCAACTCCTACATTTACAGTCTTGATGACACGATTTTTACGACTACGGTTGGTGCAAAAGTCATGACGCCAATGATTATTGGTGGAAAGTTCAGTCTCTCTCAAAACTGCGTACTATTTATTATGCAAAATAGAAACATCGATGTTCGATACTTTTTCTATCAACTGTTTCCGATGTTCAAATGGGAGAAAGACAGCATACCATCGCACATGCAACCATCCTTGAGAGTTTCCGATCTCAATAAATATTCTGTTGCTGTTCCTAGTTATAATGAACAAGCACGAATTGCGAATTTTATTGAGGAAAAAATAAATTTTATTGATGGATGTTCAAAAGAAATCAAACATTCTATCTCGCTCCTCAACGAGTACAAAACCTCCCTCATTTCCCACGCGGTGACGGGGAAGATAAAGGTTTCCAATGAATCTCAATGATATATCCATCATTTCGCATCGGCAGGAATAGTGAGGCAGAACTAGCTTCTGGATGCCCTTACCTGTTTTTTTGGCTTGTAAAGGTCTTGAATTGGGTGCGCACCTTTGATATGATAGTCATATCGCCCCTACGTGAGAAGTCGCGTAGGCCCCGGGTCTTGGGCCCGGGTTTTGTTATGTTCGCAAATATCGTATGAACAGAGTCATGGTCTTTATCGATGGCTTCAATTTGTATCATGCGATTGATAACGATTTTCGTTTGCGCAAATATAAATGGCTGGATGTTGTGGCGCTTGCAAAAAGTTTGATTAAGCCTGACGAGCAATTAGTCGAAGTGGTTTTTTTCACGACGATCGTTACATGGGATCCGCAGAAGCAACTGCGGCATCGGACATATATTGATGCATTGCAAACAAGAGGTGCCCGTATTATTTATGGGGAGTTCCATAAGAAGGATGTACATTGTAAAAAGTGCGGAGCTATTTTTCAAAAATATGAAGAAAAACAAACGGATGTCAATATCGCCGTTGAGTTGTTGCGTCAGGCACACGCAAATACATTCGATACGGCGATCGTGCTTTCGGGAGATAGTGATTTGATCGCCGCACTACGGTTGGTCCGAGATATCTATCCGCAAAAGAAGATCGCCATTGCCATTCCGCCCGGGCGCAGAGCCGAGCAATTGAAATCCGTTGCGCATTTTCATTTGAAGATTCGCGCGGATCAAATTCAAAATAATCAATTGCCGGAAATTATCGATTTACCCGATGGCCATCAGATCATTTCTCCTTACCAACCAATTGTATGACTACGAACCTCCGCGAATCCGGCTTCGAAAACTTCATCGAGTTGTATCTTATCGATGAAAAGAAGAATGCCTACCGCAAGCGCATGCCTGCGCAGTACAACAAGGAACATGCGCTCGATACAGAGCTCCTGCTTGAGTTTCTACGGTCAACGCAAGCCAAGGAGTGGCAGAAACTGACGGAACATCATGGCGAAGAATTTGTGAAGGAAAAATTCCTCAAGCGGTTGGATGAGGAGATTAGCGTACGTGGTGTGCTCGATGTGCTTCGGCGGGGGGTAAAGGATAATGGCTGCAGTTTCGCGCTTTCATACTTCCAGCCGGCAACGGCGATTAACGAAGAGGCGCAGCGGTTGTTTGCGAGTAATATTTTCAGTGTTGTGCGGCAGCTGAAGTACAGCATACAGAATGAAAACAGTATCGATATGGTTCTTTTCCTCAATGGACTGCCCATCTTCACAGTCGAGCTCAAAAATCAGCTCACGGGCCAAAGCATCGCGCATGGCAAGAAGCAGTATCGCAGTGACCGTGATCCCAAAGAGAAGCTGCTGAATTTCAAGCGATGTCTGGCGCACTTTGCTGTCGACACTCTGGAAGTGGCGATGACGACGAGGTTGGAGGGGCTGAGGACGTATTTCTTGCCTTTCAACAAGGGTGATGGCCTCTCTGCCGGGAACCCCGTCAATCCGAAGGGCTACAAGACCGCTTACATGTGGGAGGAAATTTGGAAGAAGGACATGACACTCGAGATCATCAGCCGCTTCATGCACCTCAAAAGCGAGGAAAAAACGGATAGCAAAGGAAAGACTGTGAAGAAAGAAGTGCAAATCTTTCCTCGTTATCACCAACTACAGACCGTACGAGGTCTCATCGCGGATGCGCGCAAAAATGGCTCGGGACGTAATTATCTTATCCAGCATAGTGCTGGCAGCGGTAAGAGTAATACCATTGCATGGACGGCTCACCGGCTAGCAGAGCTGCATAATGCAGAGAACCGAAAGGTTTTCGATTCTGTCATCGTGATCACAGATCGGCGTGTGCTTGATCATCAGTTGCAGGAGACTGTGGCAGAATTCGAGCAGGTGCGTGGAGTCGTGAAGAGGATCGACGAGGATTCTGCCCAGCTCAAGAAGGCACTCGAGGATGGGGAAAAGATTATTATCACAACTCTACAAAAGTTCCCTGTCATCAGTGGAAGTGTTGGCACTTTGCCTGGGAAACGGTTTGCCGTGCTTATTGATGAAGCGCATTCGTCGCAATCCGGCGAACAGTCCAAATCTCTAAAGAAAGCACTGTCTACGACGCTCGAAGATGCAGAGAAGGATGATGACGTGCTGAAAGAACCTGATATGGAAGATACGATCGCAGAGGAGATGCGTGTACGGGGCAGGCAGAAGAATGTGAGCTTCTTCGCTTTCACAGCAACTCCGAAGCAAAAGACGTTGGAGCTCTTTGGCGAGAAGCTGGATGATGGATCATTTGCGCCCTACAGCATCTATTCCATGAAGCAGGCGATCGAAGAAGGATTTATTTTGGATGTGCTGAAAAACTACACAACGTACAAGACGTATTTTCATTTGATGAAGAAGGTGCAAGAAGATCCGGAATATCAGAAAAATACGGTGCAGAGACTCTTAATTAACTACGTCGATATCCATCCGCACACTATCGGGATCAAGGTGCAGATCATTACGGATCAATTCATGAGCCAAATTGCGCACCAGATCGGGAGGAAAGCGAAGGCCATGATTGTCACTCGTTCACGCCTTCATGCTGTGCGGTACAAGATTGCGATGGATTCGTATCTTGCCGAGAAACATCTGCCCTACAAAGCCGTTGTAGCGTTTTCAGGAACGGTGAAAGATGGTGGAGCAGAGTACACGGAGGCAAATATGAACGGCTTTCCCGATACACAGACCGCAAAAACATTCGAGCAGGATGAGTACAAATTTCTTATCGTCGCTGAGAAGTTTCAGACAGGGTTTGATCAGCCGCTGCTTGCCGCGATGTATGTGGATAAGAAGCTGAGCAACCTGAATGCGGTGCAGACTCTCAGCCGTCTGAATCGCACTCATCCAGAGAAGGAGGAGACTTTTGTCCTCGACTTCGTCAATGATACAGAAATGATCAAAAAGGCATTCCAGCCGTACTACGAGACAACTGTCCTATCAGAAGGAACCGATCCGAATTTACTCCACAATCTTGCAGGCGACATCTATGCGTCGAAACTCTTTACGGCGGAAGAGGCCGGGCGCGTTGCAGTATTGTATTTTTCGGATGCCGATCCCGGGCGTATCAATAGCGAAGTCGATGCTATCGCCAAGCGTGTGAATGAGTTGGAGGGGGAGGCACTTGAGGAGCTAACGAGCTTGATCCTCGATTACTTAAAAAAGTATGCGTTTATGTCCCAGATCATCACCTACACGGATACGAGCCTCGAAAAGCTCTATGTCTTCCTGAGGCTTCTGGTGAAGAAGATCAAAGTTGAGCGTACGGAGTTACCGAAAGAGGTGCTCGAGAAAATTGACCTGGAATCAATCAAGATCCCAAAGACTTCTCAGGGTTCTATATCTCTAGAAGCCGGTGGCGACAAGTTGGAGCCGATGGGCGATGGTCAAAGAGGATTCAGGGAGGAAGATAAGGATTTTCTTTCGCGTATCCTGAAAGAGGTGAATGATCGCTTTGGCACGGAGTTTACAGAGGAAGAGCGTGTAAATCTCAACGAATGGAGTATGCGACTACTGAAGAATCAAAAACTCAAAGGTACTATCGAAAATAACCCACCAGATGCGGCGATGATTCGTTTTAAGAAGATGTACCAAGACGAGCAAGTCAACATACTTAATAGTCATTACAGTCTCTATGAGAAGCTCGATCAAAATAAAGAATTGAATGAATATGTGATGCGAAGAATGTTTGAGTTTATTCAGAAAAAGGCTGGTGGAAATGCCGGCAATTGAACCCGGGTCCAACGTGTACGCATGGTGTCCATACGATCATGAACCTTTCAACTCTCGCATCTTCATGAAGAAAGGAACAAAGAAGAAGGACGAGTGATGAAGCGGGAATACGACATGCACATCGCGTCAGGTGTGCATCAGCCTCGCACCTCGTTGCTACGCGGCGCTACGCCGCGATTCTCCGTTCGAACATAGAAAGAATGCCGGATGCCGCGGCGAAGTTCACAAACGTCCGTCTCGTCGCGGCCGAGCCGCGACGGAAAGCCGGGCAGTTCAAAATATACATCATTATCAAGTCATCTCGTCACACCCACCTCGTCAGAAAATCCTTTGGCATGTGTTCAATAATTCTTAGTGCTTGTGTATGGGGGTCGGATAGTCCCTTGGTATCTCTGGAGCGTTTTTCTTTGCTCTCCAAAAGATTGTTTTCAACTACAAGTTGTTGAAAGAGTTTATAGTATTGCGTAACGATTGCACGTCGATAGCTCGTCATTTGCACAGCTCTTTCCACAGAAAAATCGAGGCAGAAGCAAAGCAGAACCTGAGCACATTGTTCCACTTTCAGGTTGTCGGCAGCTTTGTTGTGACTGAATTTTTTACCGCATATTGTGCACTTTTTGCGTCCGTCCCCCAATGTGTTCAACTTTGTGCGTTTGGCGCACTGCGGGCAGAGCAAGTGACGTGAGGAGTCACTCTTTGTGAGACGTACCTTTTCTTTGAGGTACGGCAAGAGGGAATCCGTATGAAGGAACATTCGGCGGCGGCAAAGAGAAGGATCTGAACGCACACCATAGTCCTATCTGTACAGAAAGATATGAGAATATGGAGAAAGAAAGATTTCCTCTATTTACAGAAGTATGTATGCCCTTACCTGGCAGTTCTCTATTTACGAACGCAGGCGCTGGAGCCCCCGATGAATGCGAACGGAGACTGTATTCGATGTTTCACCCGTCATTTTTGCAATTTCACCGGGAGCGAGTCCTTGGACAAAGCGCTGATGCAGAATGTTTCTATAGGGTGTTTGCATCGTGTTGATTTTCTTGAACCATTGCTCGGCATCGAGGCGGTCGTACGTCGTGTGCCATGGGTCGACGGAAGGTTCAAAGCCCGTTTCGAGCATATGATCGAGAGAAGCCTCTCTCTTTTTACGTGTGTGATCGACAAACAAGTTGTGTGCGACCCGGTACAAGAATGCTCGTACGTGCGGGACTTCTTCTGCTCGTTGCAAGAAGTTCCAGTAGCGCAGGAATGTTTCTTGCGTCAGATCTTGGCCGATATCGTTATCGTGGCATTTCCAGATGCAGTAACGGGATATTTCCCCGTAGTGCAGGTCGTAGTTGGTGTCGAAGTTTTGGTTCATGGGGAGGAGAAGGATACCCAGGGTAATGCCAGCCGCTGCCGGCATTACTCTAGGTACTGTGGAAAGAAATTGTATGGAGCATTAATCCACCTCTCGTTGCATGTCGAGTTCCATCTCGGGCTCGGTCTTTGGAGGGAACGTTGACTGGTGTGCGGTGGGGAACCACGATTGTTCGATGTTTGAGAATCGTTTTTTGGCGTGAGGAGAAAAATAGAGCGGGTGATATGTTTCCATATGATGGGGGGAAACACAACAATAGGCGTATGCCGTTTTTCCGCAACCATAAGCGAATAACTCAAGTCGTCGGAATCGGACACCCTAAGCACTCATCTGGACTGCGGCAACTTTGACCGCTTTGAGTTCCCACGTCGTAAGAAAATCCATCGGCATCAGTTTGATAATTTTTTGTGCCTGCAGCTCCGGGTCTATGGATCGATTGTTATATTTCCACTCCAGCTCTTTCAGGAAAAATCCGGTGTTGCGCTTCCAGATACCGTGGTGGGTTTGCACTCGCTCACGTATCCATGTCCATACCTGCTCGGCCCCGTCTTTCCCATGGTCGCCTTCTGTAAAGCGGTGAAATTTGCTGCAACAGATAAAGCCGGCATATCCTTCATGGCTACCCTCTGCAGGACCTTTGGCGCCATAGGTATGAAAATGCAACATCGCTTCGTCGTCTTTGAGGGGGTCGATATAGACCTCGCCGCTTTCTTTAAACTGTATCCCGAAGATGGGAGGCTTTTCTTCTGCACCGGTACGGATTTTTGTTTTGCACCACCGACACCGACTTTGCTCATGGATGAGCAGGGCGTTTTTTTTGCGTTCAGAGAGCAGCGGGATTTTTTCGAGAGGCAGATTTTTTTCCGCAATGAGCCTGCGAAAGTGATCATAATAGGCGCTGACGAGTCGGTACCGATGATGCGTGACTTGAGCAGCCCGATGAGCGGAGAAATCGAGGCAAAAGCACAGGAGAATCTCGCCACATTGCCGCAGCTTGTTTTCAGCCGTTACCTTGTGCACCCTGAATTTCTTGCCGCAAACGGTACATTTTCTGCGTCCGTCTCCTAGGGTGTTCAACTTTGTACGGATGCCGCAATCGGGACACAAAAGATGACGGGAGGCATCCATCTGGGTTGGACGCACTTTCTCTTTGAGGTGCGGCAGTAATGATTCTGCACTGATAATCATCCTAGGAGTGGGAATTCGGGTCTTTAAACAACAACCGTAGTCCTTTACGGTGGGAAAGGACAGAAATAAAGATGGATTCGACAAGATTTTTCAATGTTGTATCTCGTTTCTGTGTGCCTACAGACACAAGGGTTCCATCAATTTCTCGTCGCATTGTATGGACGTAATCCATCCACTTTTTATGACAGTTCTCGTCACTATTTCGTTCCTTTTGTACTCAAATCCTCAAAAAATGCGATAACATCAGAAGTTCCCAATTTCATACTTTTCAGGAATCGCGCGATCCAGTCATACGTGCCCTTAACCAGTTTGGTAGCGATAATGTCTGCCGCAAAGCGTCGCAAATGTATTTCAGGAACGCCGCTCGCACGTCCGTCAATGATCACGCCGGCAGGCATATCCACGATCGCAGGAACTGATTCCCAGAAGTCGGGGAGTTGCTTTGCAAGTTCGCTCCTAGGTGGAACATCTGCAAACAAGGCATCGATCCTCCGTATTGCCTCCGTTCGATCCAGGCGTGCCTGCAACTCTGCAGCAACAGCCGGGTCTACTTCTGCGGCAATCGCTTCAAATTCTGCTTGCTCTTCGGGTGTGCCGAAGCCTACGTTTCGTAAAATTCGTAGGGCAATACTGTAATTGCCATTTCCAATGTGTCTGCTGACTTCCCTGTGTGCATATTGTCGGATATAGACTTCCGGCACTTGTTTAGCACGCCCCTGTTTGATCGCTTCTGCGGTAAAGGGGACAGTGGTCACAATCTTGTCCCACTCTGCATTGTGCTCTGTCGGCGGGTGCATTATTACATCGCTGAAAATTTCCAAGAGAGCGCTGTACATGCGAAGTTCGTGCATCGGAGACTCCACTGCTGCTGGAGTATCTTCAGCGGTTGCAGTTGCATATGATGCACGGTCGACATCGGCCACTTCCCAAGGATACAGAATGAGCACATCATTCGGATTCAAATATTCTGGTTCAATTTTCATGCGCTGGCCGCTCACATGGATGAAATCCAGGCCACGTAATGTCTCCAGATCTTCACGGGTAACGACAACGGCTTCGTTGTTCATCTCCCTACGCGTGAGAGGCAAATTCACATTGTTCAGCTGGAATAGTAAATTCAGATCAAGGTCGTGTTCACTGACCTCTATTGCTTCGCGATGCTCTGCAAGCCTCCGGAGTTTTTCAGCCTTTCGTGCCCGGACGGGATCAAGAATATCTTCAGCTGAGCTCTTTGCTGTATGTATGTCTACGGGACCCGCGGAGGTCGGTTCCACGGGAGTATCATCAATGCTGTGATCAGGTGTCTGATCAGCTTCTTCCGGTAATGGAGTTTCATATGGCAGAATATGGTATTTTACAGTAATTTGGTCACTTTATCAAATAAATGCCATTGCTCTTGCTTGTAAAAGGGCCGGAGAGAATGCGGCCTTTTTTTGTATCCGACCAACAAGTCCCCCTTCCTGTTCGGGCAGGGAAGAGGGACGCGGAAAGGGGAAGAGCTTAGTAGGAACTGCTGGACGAGCTCTCTTCCATCATCGTGCTGGTCGATGAAGAAGATTCCTCTGAGTCATCCTCATCCTCGTTTTCATCCTCATCCTCCTCTTCCTCATCCTCATCCTCGTTTTCATCATCATCATTCCTATCGTTTGCGATGCGGAAATTCGTGACCAATACCTTACCATTTTGTCCGCTCACAACTTTTGCGCGTCCTTTGAGTGCGATATGCCCGTCTTCGTAGGAAACCAGAACGGTATTGTCATCAACCCATTCAACGTCGGTGACGCGGAATGTTCCGCCGAGTGTGGCTGAGCGAGTGGAAAGTTCGGAGATGTTTGCGTCGATAAAAGCCTCAGCCCGGCTGCGAAGCGATGTATCGGCTGTACAGGATGCGAGGGCGAAGACTGCCAGGATGCAGAAAATAGCTGCGGTATGGTGTCGTTTGATAAGTTTGTTCATGGAAAAGAGGGAGAGGAAACAAAGTTGCACCTCTAAGACGTGTGGGCGCATGGGTTCTTACGATGCGTCAGAGCATTTTCCAGCGAGGCAACAATGCCAGAATTGGCTGCGCATCCTTTTCGGCGTGCAGGTCGGGACACTATTTCATGTCTGCATGTGAGACACTGCAGCTGTATTCGGCATAGTCCATCTTATTGCTCCGAAAATAGTTCTCTGTACTATAATCACGTGCATCTGTATTTCTGGCGCATCGGCCCCGGCTTTTGGATCGGCTTTGTCTTCGGCACGATCGGTATGTTCGCGCTCGCACTTCTTTCACTTATCTTTCCCTTTGTTGAGCAGTTATCCGTTCCCTTTTTATTGCCGGGTCATTTGTTTGCAGATGCGTTTGCAGGGTCATCGGCCTCTGCGTGGATGGTGACATTCCTGTATGTACTCACGGGACTTTTTTATGCGTTAGTTGGGACTTTCATTGATGCGGAATTTCGGCGGGAGAAATGGGCGAGGATGAATCGCTTATAGAAATGATAGGTTTTTTGAGCCTGTAATGGGAAATATCAATAGCGTTATTTCGGCTAAGATATGGAGTTTTACTCAAGTTTTTTTAAAATTCTTGACAATACGGTTTCCTCGGTTAAAGTTTGGCCGTGCTGAATAAGCAATTTTACGTCGGCTGCTGGACCCGCCACCCCCTTATTGGGATGGAGGCCTGTAGCGCGTAGAAAAAAATAATTTCTGACGCGACTTCGAAAGCCTCCTACCAAATAGGGGGCTTTTTTGGAGCCAAAACCGCTCATTTACACCATCGCCGTCGGTCGGGAAGCGTGTCGATACCTATACTGTCGCCACTCTGCCCGACCTACGTAGAGGAAAGGTACAAAGGAAAAACGGAGAAGGATCTCGTGTAACAAACGATCCAAACCGTGCCTATCGATGTGTTATCGATGGGAAGAATTATGGGGTAGAGCAAGGGAGACCGAGACATGACTGTTTATTCGGATTTTTACACACGGCCGGAAGAGGCATTTGGAGCGGGGTGTGCAGGTGACAAGTACTGGAGGAACGAAGACGGCAGTGTTGTCGGTACTCCTGACAACAATGGCAATCATGACACCTGGGGTGCTTTTGCAGAGCAGATTCAGAATGTTATTGCCACTGCTGGTCATCTGCATGCATGCAAGGTTGGCGGGGATTTCTCTGCCTTCGAGGAAGCTTGTCGTACGGCTGGTCTGGTGGGGCCGATCGGCACAAAGAAAGAAGAAGCCGCGAAGTTCTACTGGGAACGCATGACAGGAGACAAGACATTTACATCGCTCATGTCCGTGAAGACGAATGGTGAGCTGGCCTGCGCTCTTGGGATTCTGCTGAAGAACGATGACACGGCGAAAAACAGACTGCTGTATCATCTGTTCGAGGCTCATGTTGGCAATCTGTTTCGTGTGGACATTGTGGATGGGCCATATGTGGGTGGAAAAGCAGGACGCTCACTCAACCAACGGCGCGTTCAGATGTTTCATGTTCAGGGTGAGCGTAGCGATCCATGGGGCATCAAGTTGTGCACGCTCTTTCAAGGCAAGACGCCGGCGGACATTCTTGATCAGCGTGTGGCAGAGAAGTCAGGGCCACTATGCGAAGCATTGGGCCCGGACATTGGTCTCAAGTTGGGATCTCTGCTCTATCGTCTGCACATGATTCTGCCCGATGCGATGGTTTCGCCGCTCTTGGGTGAAATCCTGAAGCGCGGACTTGCGGGGGAGGAAGTGATTCTCACCGGTGCATTCTGCCCGGACTACGCGTACGAAAAGACAGGGAATCCGAATCTCCCGTATCGGTACACGTTCGAAGGGGTGGGAAACGGCGTGGGTTTGGTGGCACGACAATTCGCTCGTGTGATTCCGCCTCTCAGCAAGTTCTTGGGTGAGATGGGTGTGAAGCACAGGGTCATCTTGGGGATTGGCGACTTCGAAGCTGACTCCGCAGAAACGCTCGCACGCGTTAAGCTCACCTATGACGAGTTTGTCGCACAGTGCCAAGGTTCATTGAAAGCCTTCAAGGCCATGATTGGCGAAGAGACTCCAGTCACCTTGGAACTCTGCGATGCAGACCGTTGCAAAGGGCGCTTGCGTCCGTATGCAGGTGAAGCAACGAGCCGCATGCTGCAAGGCGACTTCGGTCGCATGGGTGAGGTCTCCGGGGATCCCGAGACCGTGGTGCAACGGATCATTCGGGACAACGGTGATTTCTATCGCCGGTGGTACAGTCCCGATATGAGCGATACTGAAATTCGTCGGATCGTTCTGACCCAGGGTGGTGAATATGCGGCACTCAGTCGCATCTACGCCGAAGATCTGGGAAAAAACGTGATCGTGATTTCCGGTGACCGCCCCGAAATGCACAAGTTTGACGACTTCTTTGATGTCGTCCCAACCCTGTGCGTCAAACGGGCTTACTGAGTGGCTTCGGCCTTTCCTTTACGTGAAGTCACGTCGTTCTCGAACGACTGTGGCTGGCCACGTCGCTCGCGAGCGACGTGGCGGGCTCGACAGTGGTGGCTTGCCATCACTGTCCTAACCCTCCAGCGGCTATATGTCGCTGGAGGTTTCTTGTAACTCTCCTTACACTTTTACGCATGACTACTGCAGATTTACTCATTGATGCTCGCGGAGTTGATATTCGTCACAGAAGCGGCATCACCGCTCCCGATGAATTCTTTTACCTCCGCGAAGAAAACGGTACGGATACCGTGTTTTTCGATGCGCGCGAATTCGCTGTCCAAAAGCAAAAACTGGAAGCCATCGGCTCACGCGCCCGCATCGAAGCACTCGAGCCATACCTGGAAAGTGCATATACCTCAACGCAAGCAGGGAATGTGATGCAAAAAACACTCCTCGCGATTCTTGCGAAGAAGAGGATTACTGCTGTCAGAATTTCTCCCGATCTTTCCTATGTGTGGGCATTGTTTTTACAAGAGAGTGGAATTGATATCAGTGTGTATGATTTTTCGTTGGAACGATTGAAGAAAACAGAAGAAGAGATTCAAGAAATGATCAGGATACAGCGGATCACCGAAAAGGCATTCGAACTTGTCCTTACGATTCTTCGTGAAAGTACGATCGATGGCGCGCATCTTTTGTATCAGGGCAAAACACTCACGAGCGAATATATAAAATCAGAAGTAAAAAAATTTCTGCTTGATCACGAATGTTCCTGCCCCGAAGGCATCATCGTCGCATCGGGAGACCAGGCTGCCTGCCCGCACGATGAGGGCAGCGGACCGGTACTTGCGAACAGCACGATTGTGGTCGATATGTTCCCCCTATCGGACAAGACTGGCTACTTTGCCGATATGACACGGACGTTTGTAAAAGGCCAGCCATCGACGGAAGCCCGGAAGATTTTTAATGCGGTGCGTGATGTGCAGAAAGAAATCGCGGATGGTGTTCAATGTGGGGACAGGGGAGAAGATGTGTACCTGAAAACCGTTGAAGCATTCAAAATACGCGGATTCGAAACATCTGCCGAGAAAGGATTTATGCACGGGACAGGACATGGGCTTGGGCTTGCGGTACACGAAGCACCGAACCTCAAAAAAGGCTCATCGCATATTCTTGAGGCCGGCATGGTGTTTACTGTCGAGCCGGGACTCTATTACCCTAGCATTGGCGGGGTACGCATCGAAGACGTTATTTTGTTCCACCCCGATGGCCGTAAAGAAAATATCAACACATTCGATACTGATTTTATTATTTCCTAATCTCTCTCATGAAACTCCCATACTTCACTCAAGCTGATGCAAAAAAATATGAAATCCCGGGAGGGGATTGCTACTTGTATCCCGATTGTCCGACGGGACGTCTTTCCTGTGCACTAGTGCTCCAGAAAGGCCGGTACCCCGAAACGGGCTTTCGCAAGAACTCAATCTGTACGGAGGCGATGTTTGTGATTGAAGGAGAATTCACGCTGACAGTTGCAAATGAAACGGTAAAGCTAAAGCAGCATGACGTTGTCTACATTCCGCTTGATACGCCGTATACCATTGAAGGGGAAGGTAAAACGTTGGTCTTCATAGAGCCAAAGTGGGACGGTGCGCAGAATGTCGCATGCTGATCAGAATGCATTCGGCTGGGCATAACTAAGAAGTTGGTCATCCCAACTGCCTAACCACTTCACTGATTTGATGAATGAACTGGCCTCTAGCCATTGTGTGAGGACGCCCATTTCTGCAGGAGTTCCACGACGTTCCATTTCCAGGAAGAAAGCATATTCGCCGTCACCCACTGATCTGCTGTGAATAGAAAGAAGATCCATATCGCAGCCGGCTATTTGGTTGAGCATTAGTGCCAGTACACCGGTGTGATTTTTAGGTGTGATGATGGCCGCGTGATACTCATTATCGAGATGAGGTAATTTTTCTTTGCCGTTTTTTTGCACGACGAAAAATGTGGTAACGTTGCTAACTCCGGGCAGATCTGCAACATCTTCTGCAAGCAACGAAAGTCCGGCAGTCTCAATTGCTGTTCTTGAAGCCAGTGCAATATTGCCAGGAATTTGAGCTTCGGCAGCTTTGCGTACTCCTTCTACCGTTGATGAGCAGACGTGCTTATTTGTTGCCTCCGGCAGCCTTGAAAGAAACTTGCTACTTTGTTCGAGTCCTTTGGAATGAGAATAAACGGAGTGAATATTCTCCATGGTGGTCCCGGCAGTTCCTCCCACGCACATGCGAACTTGAAGCCGCACAGAGGCGGTTATTTCTAATGACATTTCATCATGCATCAAAAGTTCAAGGTGGGGCCACACCACACCACCGCTTGAGTTTTCAAATGGGATCATGCCGAGCGCCCCATCTGTTTTAATTGCATCCCATACATCACCGATTTTTTGAGCATACCGAATGCTAAGGTGGGGATGCTCTTCCAGTATCACATGAGCAGCTTCGTCGGAGAATGAATATTGTTCCAAGGCACTGATTACTCCCGGTAATGAGAGAGGCGGATGTCTCATAAGTGGCTTATTATAGACGAAAAATAAAGAAAAAAACCGCAATTTATACTGTAGAAATCCCCTATTGAGCTGCCATCAGATTGCTCTCAATATGTTTGTAGTATTGCTCCATATGGTCTTCCGAGGGGATCAGGTGATGTAATTGCACCAAACCCCTGGAAATCGGATTCTGAAAGTAAGCGTCGGCGTGTTTCGACAGCCCGAGCGTTGGAATGATTTCTTGCGGAACGAGGGATTGAGGTTGCTGACTGACATAGTCCTGCAAGGACCCGTGCCAACGCAGGGCATTTTTTCCGTCAACAATAAGAAAATCGTTTTCATTCAATTTAGTCGCTGCAAATTGATGCCATGAGTGATCCAATCTGTGCCCCGGCTGCTTTGGCCAAATTGATACTATGTACATGGGCAATCCGTATTTCGATAGTACTTCAAATGCAGAGTTATCGTTGCAATCGAGTTTTGCGGGGTCCATTTCCTTCATTTGCTTGGCAGGTAATCTGTAGTGCGAAACCCACTGCGTTGCTTGCTCCGCTACGACACATCCTTCCTGAGTGATGGTCATGGGGTCACTGCAGAATTTCTGCATATTCGTACACGCTTTTTCCACAATTACTTCTACAAGGTCAGGGACATCGTTACTTGCTTCTTCTGCCACAACATTCAGGTGCTTCGAATACCTATCGACCATGGTCATATTCAACTCCACTCGAATGACATTTGAAATATCGTGCACTCTCAGTTGATACGTGGATTCGATCGCGGGAACATGCTTCTCGATGCTCAAAATTTCTACCCCGGAAGTAGCTAGTCCCACCGAGCCGAGCCATGCCACAATAGCGCCATGCACAAAAGAGCTGCGAGTGTGACGCTCATTTGGTGAACGTGTCGGTAGCGACGCCTTAGGCGTGCCGAGTCTTTGCACCGGTAAAACATACTCCGGTTGAATGAGTGCACCAGCAAGTTTTCCTGACATTGAACACTACAGCCCCGACCCGATGGACGTGATGCGGATTTTCTTGTCATTTTTTGGCGTCCCCGGCCTGCGAGGAGCTTTGAAGTCGAGGATGGCGTGCACCTTTCCCTCTGTCTCTTCTAAGATACGATGGGTGGTTGCAGGGCTTACCGGGGAAATACTCGAGCGCTCTTCCGCGATCTTCCCGTCTTTCAGAATAACCGTGCGCGCACCAAAGTGGCGTGCGGTCTCACGATTGCGACTAAAGAGAATTACGGTCGTTCCTTTCTTGTGCATCGCGGTAAATACGTCTGCCACTGCCTTAGATTGTGCGGTGTCCAAATGTTGCAGTGGTTCATCGGCAATCAGGATCATCGGGGAAGCGATCACTGACCTTGCAAGACCGGTGAGTGCACGTTCACTGGAAGAAAGATCGTGTACAAGTTTATCCGCAGAAGTTACGAGTCGCAGGCGACCTAGCAGATCGTCCGTTGCCTTACTGACAGCTTTGGCAGGGGCGCCGAAGAGTTCCAAAGGATAGGCGATATTTTCGCGTACGGTGGCATATTCCAGCAGTACCGGTTCTTGGAATGCGATACCCAGACGTCGACGATAGAGTTGTAATACGGGGGGAGGAACAATAGAGAGCGGAACGCCATCCACTTCCACCGTTCCCGTATCCGGGTCCAGCGCACGGATCAGTAAATTAAAAATTGTGGATTTGCCCGAGCCACCTTCGCCTGTGATGCACAAACAATCCTTCGGTTTGATACCGACTGACGCGCCATTCAGGACGCGCGTCTTTCCGTACGAATGTGTGACATGCTTTAGGGCTAGCATAGTGAATATGATATCAGAAGGCAGAAGGCAGAAGGCAGAAGTCAGATGACATGGTGAGCAAATTCCTTTGGATTACTGCTTTCTGCCCTCTGCCTACTCATAATGGTTTTGCCTTCGCCTCCCCTACCGCCCGTGGATACATCTTCGGCGTCTTCTCCTCTTTTTTATAGATTAGCAGCTGCCTCGTTCCCCAGTCTCCACCCAAGTCGTACTGATATTGTTCAACAAGTGAACAGCCAAGTACGGATGCTGCGTTGGCCGCTGCTGCAAGCTCTTCATCGATATGCGTGCTTTTCCAGAGCACGACGTGCCCTCCGATGCGTGCAAATGGTGTCACATATTCCAGCAAGATGTTGAGAGGGGCAACGGCGCGCGCAGTAACGGTGTCATATTTCTCGCTATGAGCGGGTGTGCGCACGAGGGATTCCGATCGCTCTGCAATAAGAGTCACGTTCGTGAGCCCGACTACTTTTACAATGCGCGTCACTGCCGCGACTTTCTTTCCGATGGAATCCACGCCGTTACATTTTGCATCGGGGTAGAGCATCGCCAGTGGAAGCAGAGGAAACCCGCCGCCTGTGCCGACGTCCATCATCATATGCGGTGCGGGTAGCAGTTTTTTCTCGACCGCATCTGCGAGTGCGAGACTATCCAGAATATTGCCTGTCCAGCATGCCTCCTCTGTCCGGAGTGCCGACAGGTTGATATTGGCATTCTCCGACAGAAAGGCGGCTACCAAATGTCGCAGCTGATTCTCAAGAGTTGAAGATAGTTGCATATGTTCATCATAAAGCTTCTAGCTGCCAGCTTCTAGCTTTTAGGACGTATATGAGAAAAAGTCATTTTTCATTCTTCTTTCTTCTTTTTTCATTTACCATGCAGTCCTATGAGTAGTAGCACCCGCATCGCAGAATATCTCTTGAATATCGGAGCTGTCCGACTCTCGGTCCATGACCCTTTTACCTGGACGAGCGGCATCAAATCGCCGATCTACTGCGATAATCGCATGGTTTACAGCCATCCGGAGGCCAGGTCATTTATCGTCGACGCGCTTGTTTCGCGTGTAAAAAATTTGCATATTCCGCCAGATGTTATTGCTGGAACAGCAACAGCCGCCATCGGGTGGGCCGCGCTCGTAGCTGATCGTATGAACCTACCGTTTGTATACGTACGTCATAAATCAAAGGAATATGGAGCAGGAAAGCTAGTTGAAGGCGATTTGCCGGAGGGGCAGCATCTTGTAATTGTGGAAGATCTTATTTCGACGGGCGGCAGCGCCATCCGTTCAGCCGATATTCTTCGTTCCGAAGGGAAAGGGATTGTTACGGATATTGTCGCTATCTTTAGCTATGAGCTTGCCTCTTCGCATGAAAAAATGATGGAGGGAAAAGTGCATTTTCACCCACTTGCAACAATCTCAACGCTGCTTGAAGTCGCGCTTGATCAAGATAGGCTGATGGACGAAGAAGCCGAGCTGGTGCAGCAGTTTGCGAAGGATCCGGAACATTGGCAGGGAATTTGACGAGTATTGGGTATTAAGTATTGAGTATTAGGTATAGTGAAATTTACCCATGCATACTCAATACTTAATACCCAATACTTAATACCCGTCATCAGAATTGTTCCAAAAACCTCAAGTCCCCCTCATAAAATGATCGCAAATCTGTGATGCGGTGCTTGATCATAATCAGGCGCTCGATGCCGAAGCCGAATGCGAAACCTTTCCATTTTGTAGGGTCAATTCCGCCGTTTTCAAGAACTGTGGGATGAACCATGCCGCAGCCCACAACCTCCAGCCAACGATCAGTTCCATCAGCATTTTTCGCAAGCATGTCGACTTCCAGCCCGGGTTCCACAAATGGAAAGTAGCCTGTGCGGAAGCGAAACTCTGTATCAGCTCCTACGAGTTCACGAAAGCCCGTGGTCATAACTGCTTTCATGTTTGCGAGTGAAATATCGTGATCAACCATCAATCCTTCGAACTGATGGAACATCGGCGAGTGTGTGGCATCACTGTCTTTGCGGTACACCCTACCCGGGCAAATCATCCTGAGTGGCGGGGTATGCGTGTCCATAAACCGCAGTTGTCCGTTGGATGTATGGGTGCGAAGCACGTACCCCGGTTTTCCATCAATAAAGAACGTATCCTGCATATCGCGAGCCGGGTGATTCGCGGGAATGTTCAGTTTTTCGAAGTTGTATTCTTCCGATTCAATTTCGGTGCCGGATGCTATCTCAAAGCCCATTCGGCCAAACACTTCTTCTACTTGGCGGATGAATTCGGGGATGAGGTGCAGGTGGCCTTTGGCAGTTTTGCGTGGAAGCTCCAGCGAGATATCAATTGCATCCGTTTCTGCCAAGGATGCCAGTGAGGCGTGTGAAAAATGCGCCCTGCGGCTGGAGATTGCTTCTGTCAAGCGATCCTTCCAAACATTGAGGATCCTACCCTGCTCTTTGCGCTCATCCGGGGTAGCCTTGCCCAATTCTTTGAGCGCGTCAGTTAAAAGACCCTGTTTACGCCCAAGTAGCTTCAGTTCCAATACATCAAGTTCAGCGGTCTGCGCTGCTGCTATCTGCGAAAGCCAGTGATTCCAGTCCGGGTGCGTCACAGACAAAGCATACCCCGGAAGCTTGTTCCGGGGTAGATGCTCTGCTTAGTTGAAGGATATTAGAAGCCGATCAGAAGTCTGCGCCCTGCGCCCATACCGAGCCCTATACCTACGCCTACGATGCTGATCCATGCGGCCAAGGGGGCCAAAGGATCGCTGCCGGACTCGCTGGAGCCGCCCATGCGGATAGACTTCAGTTTGACGCTTGATGCGCTTAAGCCTCCTCCCAAGACTCCTGTCTGGGGCAGGTTACCGATGACGGCAACAGTGACACTCTCGCATTCATCGATCTCTTTCTTATCATCCTCGACGCATACTTCGTTGCGCAGAATCTGACCTGGGAATGCAGAGCTGCTGACGCTGACGCGGTAACGTACGGTCCAATCGTCTCCGCTATCGATGTCACCGATTTCCCATTTAAGCTTGCTGCCGCGGTGGTCGTCGGCGTCACCGTCGTCGATCACGATCACTTCCGGGGGCAGCGTATCGGTGACAACCACGTCCTGCAGATCTTCGTCGCCGGTATTCTCGAATCGGACAGTGTATTCCACGATTCCTCCTGGGAATACTTCAGACACGCTCGATGTCTTCACGAGCCCGGCCTCGAAGTCTCCGTTCTTTTTCTTCTTCTTCGCATTCGCTACAACATTGGTGCGGTCGGTCGCGGACTTATCGAATACCTGTGCGGTGTTCCGTAGTTCACCGTCGGCATCATCATCAACGTCCACTTCCACTTCGTAGATTTTTATTTCACCTGCGGCGAATGACTGGTTACTCCAGGTGACAAAGCGTCCGCTACGGGAACAGCTCTTATCACAATTCTTGAATTCGACTTCATCCGGCAACGTATCGGTGACCGTTACGTTGTTGACGGCGGTGTTACTGTTGTTCTTCACCGTGATTTTGTACGTCAGCGTGTCGCCCGGCTTTACTTCGCTTTCGCCGTCCGTCTTGCTGATTGTAAAGTCGTTGGTGGTGCCCGTTGTCTGCTTGTTGCGGAATAGCATCTGTGCACAGGACGTTCCGGCCACCACATTGATCGTTCCATTCGTATTCGGTGTGATGCTTGTGAGCGTCCATCCCGACGGGACAGTTTCGATCACGGTGTGGTTTCCAACAGTGACGCTGTCAAACCTGAGCTTACCGTTGGTTGCGTTTACGCTCGTGCGGTTGCCGTCGAGTGTGAAGGTGAACTGAGGAACGCTCAGGATCTGGTTATTGTTGCTATCGTAGGCTTCTTTCGTTACCTCGATACAACCGTACTGCGTCTGGCACTGTACCTGTGTCGTCACTTGGTTACTTACGTTGTTCGTCGCATTGCTCTCCACGGTTGTTGTTGCGACCGTCGCGCTGTTGAGCAAGTTTACACCGCAGGCAACGGTGCTCTGTGCCAAGACGGTGATATTAATGGTACGCACCTCGTTGGTTTGGAGCGTCGCGAGCTGACAGCTCACAATGCCGTTTGTGTGCGTGCAGGTCACATTTGTACCCGTTGCGGCAACATATGTCGTTCCGGAAGGCAGTGTATCTGTCACCGTCACGTTCTGTGCAGCACCGGAACCGGTATTGCGCATCGTGAGTGTGTACGTCATTTCCATGCCTTGGAACACCGTTGCAGGGCCAGTCTTCTGAATCTGCAGATCCGCCTGTGGGATCGAACACACCACCGTTGTCGTAAACGAACTCTGGTTGTTGGAAGAGTTATCATCCTGCGTCGTCGTTGCAACAG
>JAYUSS010000141.1:0-3292 GCA_043755535.1 Candidatus Peregrinibacteria bacterium
TCAACACCAACACCTTCACAGACCAACGAACTTGCCAAACGAGCGTTTGGAAGTGATGACCTACGGACGCTAACGGCTTCAATGCTGACTGACAAGAAGGTTCTTCGCAGGCTGTACGCAAGAGTAGCCGAGACCGCTTCGAGATACGACATGGCAATTCAGATGTTCTCTTTTTTGCCAAATAACAACTTGTGTGCTCTGCTGGACTTTGACGTAATCCATTCCTACGTCACTCCCGAAAAAGACCGTTTAGATGATCGCGAAAGCATAGAGCGAGATGCGCATATCGCTCACTTCTTTGAGAGGTCAACGGTTCCATACCAACTTGCACACGGAACAGTCCTTGATCTTCGGCGATTCTTGGTCAAATATCGCCCGTTTGTCAACTTGTCATCGGTGGATGAATGCAACAGCGTGATGCAACAGATTATGGATATTACCAAAAGGAGCGCTCAGGATATCGACGTTGTAAATGAGTATGAAGAGTGGAAAGCTGCGGTCGATGCTTCAAAACTCAATGACTGCGTTGAGGACCGTGTGATTGTCCGAAGACTGCATACCGTCCTGTTTGGTGGAACGGGTACGCTGAACCGGTTTCGCGGCGTAGTAGGCGGGTACACTACTTCGATTGCAATGGATTTTGCACATTCGTTAGATGATCTGTTTCAGACTGCGAAGAAGCGGACTCGTCAAAGACTTGGGAAATCATCCGATGGAGGCACGAGAGGACGTAAGCTCCGGGCTGTTGAGATCAACGATGGGATCAACCTGGCGACAGCGTGCAGACTCAATTGTGAAACCAAGACTTCTGGCGATGACAGTCGACCGCACTATGTGGTTCTGACAAGAAGAGAGGATGTTTACAACATCGCAAGTGAATATATTGATGATCCTCGTCACGACTGCGATTACCGGTTTGCAATGCTGCCGTCGCAGATGTACTGGCTCGACATCACTGGATTCGTTAACTGGGGAGACGCCGTTTGCGAGGCGGCGGAAGTTTGCAAGGAGTCTTTGAATGATCTGGCAAAGTCATTGCGATTGCAAATGCGAAATGTGAATTACGGTGGAGCAGAATGGCTTCCTGTTTCGCTCAGAAATGCAATGACACGCTGGTCTTCCGAAGTGAATTCTTTTTCTCTGTTTGACATTGAACAGAGAGTGTCCGAGTCTAGGCTTACCACATCTGGCGAGAAGGACTCACTGGAATCGGAAAGCTTCTTTAAGTTACTTCTGAACATTCGCTCCATTGCGATTTCCGTGCCTATTCGGGCAATTGTGTCGCGGGCAACTATGGGTGATGGTCGTGCTGCCTATACGATCTGCGATGATTCACCTGGGAGGACTGGATGGCTTTGCGATCTTATTTTGAGTGACACCGGCAGATGGACAGTACTGTTTTCAGTGCATGGTTCCTTCTTTTCCTTTGTCAGAGCATATGCAATGCTCATGTCGGAGTGTGGCACTCTTCCTGTAACTGATCCAGTGGATGTGGTTTGTTGCGGCCCAGATGGTTACTTTGAGGGAAATGGAATCCGTGTCACAACCTCTTACGGAGTTGTTTGGTATCCCATCGCTGGCACTGTGAGTGCGATTCCGATGCGCATAGACACATTATCTAAACTTGTTGCTCAGGCGACCCTATTGCTAACAAGAGGTAGAGACACAGTGTCTGCAGCAACAGAGGAGAGACGTGAGATTGTACCGCGAGTGCTCTCGATTGCTGTGATTAGTGATCCGTTTGAGGTTGAGTTCTCGTTACAGCCTTCTGATGGGGAGACACGCAAGATATGTGTTCTTCGTGGTAGAGGCAAACTGCTTAGGAATGTTGCGGCCTTCGTTCACTTGTTAGGGGCCACCCTGCTACCGGAGGACACTCTTCAAGACGTACTTGATCGTAAAGTGAATGGGAATCTGAAGTCAACGGGGGAAGTCCATGATTGATCGATTCTGCAGAGTGACGGGTGAAGTTATTCCACAGTCATTCATGTCACTCATGAAGCTGCGCGATTGTAGCCATGCAAAGTCGTGGGTAATTAGTCATGATGGTGTTCGCGTCGATGTCGCGGTTACTGTCGGGGCGTCGTGTGATGGCTCTGTTGGCAACGCAAGGTGCCCAAATACGCTTTCCTCCGCTGTTTGCGTTTATGCAGCAAGGAAACCCGTCAGTAACCCTGAGGGGGAACGCCGTATTGCGATTGTTCGGGTTACACTTTCTGTGCGGGATGATGCCACGGTCGCGTTTGTGGATGGTGGCGGTCACGTGGTAAGGACAATTACGTTGGAACTGCGTCCTGAAGGGCCGGTGCGCAATCAAAAGAATCTCAGCGTGTCCTCGCAGACTTGTCAGATGACGCATTGCGGAGAAGGTGTATCGCGAATGTCAATTGTCGTCGAGGTGCTCGCAGAGGTCATGCTCAGAGAGTCGAAATACGGAAGCGTTACTGCCACGCACTATGTCGCACACACCGTTGAGGACTGGTTGTTTGTAGAGTCAAAGCACATTGGCGCTGTGGTCATTCCTGAGAGTGTGATAATATCGCGTAGAATGGATGACCTGCAGAGTGGAACATTGTCGCGTCACCCTGTTGTTGATTTGTCGTGGTTTGAGTGTGTGCCGAACTATCTACGAGTTGAGAGTAAGCCGTACATGATGTCAGTTAAGGCATTGGTTGATGAGTCCATGAATGTTCGAGAAGAGGTAGGTGGATTCTTGGTGTGGGGCAAATCTGGAGTTGGCAAGACGAGCTTCTTTGTCGGTGCATCTGACAGCTTGAATGGCGCAGAGCTGATTGACGGTAAAATTCAGGGAACATGGGACGACAACTGGAGGAAACTGCATAAATGTCTAGCTGAAAATCGACCTATTATTCTGCTTGTGGACGAGGCGGATTGCGAGCCTGGCGACAAGCTGTTCTTTCAGGTGTTGTTGGACAAGATTGACGTTTTGGTGAAATCTGCTGTTCCTGCTCTAGTCGTTCTTGCTGGAAGCGCTGTTGGCGGAATGACACAAATGGTCGCGAAAATCGAGAACTCGGATCGTGGAATCGACGTTTTGACACGGCTTGCACAGCGAGTGTCTATTCCTGACTTGAGTGCTACTGAGATTGTTGTCTCATTCTGTTCGGCATTGTTCAAGTATTCCAAGAAGGGAGGGGTGTCGCTATCTCAGTGTTATGTTGAATGGCGGCTGGCATTGGCACTAGCGGGACAGGGTTACGAGAATAACAGGGATGTAGACAGAGTGGCCAAGGAGGTGGCGCTGGCAAAGCAGATGAAGGGCGTCCCCTGG
>JAYUSS010000142.1:0-9945 GCA_043755535.1 Candidatus Peregrinibacteria bacterium
AAAGATGATTATTGAGCTCCCTTCTGGTATACTGTGAAGGAAACACCCACTACACTTACCAGCTATCGTTCAGCGCAATCTTCGGATTGGAAAAGACTAATACGATTACGAGCTTCTAGCTTTTAGACGTTACTTCGAGCCAGAAAACACCTCTACCTGAAAGCTAGACTTGTCCTGAGCGGAGTCGAAGGGAGCTAGCAGCTAAAAGCTACTTTAGGTACAGCAGGGGATTCTTCTTCACCCCATTCACCTGCACCTCAAAGTGAATGTGGATACCCGTCTTACCGTATACGCGACCGGTGTTGCCCATCCAGGCAATGTTATCCATACGTGCCACCTTGTCACCCACCTTTACGTATAGCTCTTTGTTGTGGGCGTAGAGCGTCACCAGTCCATTACCATGATCGACCTCGATCACGTTGCCGTACCCGCCGTTCCAACCCAGATCGGCGCGGATAACCGTGCCTGCCTCTGCGGCAAAAATCGGGCCTCCACCTCTTTCCTGAATGTCTACCGCGTAGTGCCCGGGGTTAAAGTACTGCGTAAAGAAACACTTTTCACACGGCATTTGCAGAATGCCTGCAGTCGGCTCGGCAGCGGGTGCCACTGCTTTGCCAGGCGATGCGGGGACAGGTTTTGCCGGCTTCGTGCCGGGTGTCGTCGGTTTGACGGCCACTTGTGTAGGAGCAGCAACGATCGGTTTGCCATTGGGGATAATCAGCTCCTGTCCAGACAAAATAAACCCGCCCTTGATGTTATTTTGCGCGGACACATCGGCTGCCGGAATATCGTAGAGCTGCGCAATGCGCGTTAAGGTCTGGCCACGGGTGACGGTGTGGAGGACTCCATCGACAGGCAAAATGATCAGCTCTTGACCGGGTTTGATCACCGAGCCTGCCGCCAGCTTATTGGCCCAGCGAATGGTATCCGGTTTGATGTTGTACCGGCCCGCGATCTTTTCGACGCTGTCGCCATCCTGCACCACATGAATGATGCCTTCGGCATAGGCTCTACGGGACCCCTGCTGCGTGAGGGAACTGGATTTCATGATGAAGCCATCTTCGACGAGCAACATCTGCGGCGTGTCGATCTGAATATCTTCGAGGGATGCACCCTGTGCCTGAGCTTCTTTCGGCACATACGGCGGCAGGACCGTGCTAAAAACAAAGATCACCGCACAAAGAAGGCGAAGACGCAGGGAAAGCCAGGAGCGGAGAGGGTGTTGAAGCACGGAGGTCAGGGGTTGAGAACATCAAGAATCTGCTGCATATCATGATACCGGTCACGGGACCCAAGAAGCACCGCGATATACCGTCTGCCACCTGCTTCGATGACCGAGAGCAGGCACTGGCCGGCAGCATCGGTGGTCCCTGTTTTCCCAGCACTGACAACGGCGCCGGTAGTGCTAATGTCCGTGAGGCTGCCATCGAGCATGCGATGGGTGTGCGTCAGGCTGATGAGTGTACCCTCAATGCTTCGAATAGAGGCCTGCGAGGTAGCCATACGTGTCCGTATCGCATCATGCCGCAGAACGTACATGGCAAGCCATGCCAAATCGCGTGGCGTCGATTCCTGGAGGCTGTCATCAAGTCCCACCGGGTTTTCAAACGATGTGTACTTAAGACCAAGTTCTTTCGCACGGCTGTTCATCTGCACGACGAATGCATCCACCGACCCTGCGTGGAACTCTGCGAGGGCGATGGATGCGTCATTGGCTGAAGGGATGAGCATGGCAGAGAGTAAATCGGCAACGGTAAAACTTTCACCAGCGGGCAGATCGGCGGTGGTTCCGGTTGTATCGGCTGCGGCTTGCGATACCCTCACGATTTCATCCATCTCATGGCCTTCGACAATCAGCAGCGCCGTCATCAACTTCGTTAAGCTAGCCATCGGACGTTTCTGTTCCTCACCCTCTGCAAAAAGCATCTGTCCGCTCTGTAAATCAATGATCACGACACCCGACGCAGTCAAATTATTCTTGAGTACCAGGAACGAATCGGTGGAATTTAAGGAGGGTGCGGCAATATGCATTTTGCTGCTGACACTCGCGATGGAATCGCGTTGTCCGGCTACGGGTACGATGCCCAAAAGCAACACCGATAAAAAAGTTCCGTACATCGGGTGGAGTGTAGGGGAAAAACGGTATGCGGGAAACGGTTCTGCAAGCGGAAAAATGGGATTAGAACACAAAAAGACTCAGAGGACTCAGATGATCCAGAGGACTCAGAGGAATTGCTTCTTCTGGATCCTCTGAGCCGTCTGAGTCCTCTGGATCCTTATCCTCTTATTTATACACAATCGTCCCCTGAATCCTCAGATCGACATACTGCTTCGCATTACCGGCCCCGACATAGGTCAAAAATGCGCGGAAGCGGCGTAACTGCTCATCAAGCGGGCTGCGCAGGTCGAACCACAGACTATAGGCCGGCAGCTTTAAATGAAACTCACGGGCGCGCAGAAATACCGTGCGGCTGCGGACAGGGAGATGGAAATCCGTTTGCAACGATGCCTCGGCATCACGCATAGCCGTGAGGAGCTCTGCATCCACCAACTGCTTACCTGCCTCGGGACGCACGGCCCAGTCGACAACGGTCAACAGAGTCAGACCGGATGCAGACTCCACTTGTGAGGGCATATAGGCCATATAGACCCCTTCGTCGGTGAGGTAGTCGGAAAGTCCCGCATTTGCGCCCGTCCCCGTTACGGCACCGGTGCCGGCCTCCTGCCCCGGGTTCTCGATAGAAAGCTTGGCGGCGATAGGGTCGAGTTCGAGGGTAAGGAGCAATGTGCCCGGGTACTCTTTGGACACACTGACCGATTTGATATCCGGTATGGATTTTTCGATTGCCGACTGCACGTGTTCCGCTTGCAAGAAGAAGAGGTGCTGATGACGGAAGGGGAGCAGTACGGGCTTCAGTCGCTCTTCGTCGATGCGCGGGTCGGTACGTGGGACGCGGATTTCTTGGATCTGCAGGAGCGGGGAAAAGAGTGCAAGGCCTATGCAAAGCAGCACCATGCACCCGACGGCGGCAGCAGAAAAACGCAACGCCAAACGCTTAAGTGAACCGGCCCTGCGTTGGAAACGCTGGAACAGACGCACCCATCGCTGCCAGGCATATTGCCGGTGACGGACGTGTCTTCGCTGCACCACGCGACGCATTTGGGGCGTTACGGGGCGGCGATACCGCTGCGGAAGACGACGAGGCTGCTTGAGCATCGGAAGGGATGATACGTGAAGGTGAGAAAGATTCCGAGAAGATGAAAAAGACTCAGAGGACTCAGATGATCCAGAGGATCCAGAAGAATGTTTTTTCTATTCCTCTGAGTCCTCTGGACCTTCTGAGTCCTCTGGATCTTCTGTATCCTCCCCCCGTGCGTATCGCAATCATCGCCGACTGGCTTGTCACCTACGGAGGGGCCGAACACGTCCTTGCCGAATTCCATACCATGTTTCCTAATGCCGTTTTTTTCACGACAGTCGCGAGGCCTGAGTCGCTTGGGCCTCTTCAGAACCTCGATATCCACACGACTCGATTGCAAACGCTCTATCGTTTGATAGGGAATCATCAGGTGTTATTACCTCTGATGCCACGCGCGATAGAGGAAATAGATCTACGAGGGTTTGATATCATCATCAGTTCGTCCCACGCAGTTGGAAAGGGGATTATTCCACCACCGGGAGCGCTGCATATTTGCTACTGCCACACACCCATGCGCTACGCCTGGGAAATGGAGAATGAGTATCTGCATGATTTCGGCATTCCCTCGTTTCTGCGAAAGACAGCTAAGAAACAACTGAACAGATTACGCCGGTGGGATATGACGACTGCTAAGCGCGTGGATCTGTTTATCGCGAACTCGACGACGACGCAGGAAAGAATTGCGAGGATTTATGGACGCAAGAGTGTGGTGATTGCGCCGCCTGTTGATCAGCGCTTTTTTACCGTAAACAACCTCCCCCTTTCCCCCAGCCCCTTTCCCCCGAGGGGAGAAAGGGGAGCATATTTTTTGGCAGTCTCAAGACTTGTCCCCTATAAGCGCATCGATTTGCTGATCGAGGTTGCAAACGAACTGAAGCTGCCACTCAAGATCGCCGGTAGAGGCCAAGATAAAGCCCGTCTGAAGGCGCTTGCCGGCCCGACAATTGAATTCTTGGGCTTTGTACCCGATAGCGCCCTTCCTTCGTTATACGCCAATGCCAAGGCCCTGCTGTTCCCTCAATACGAAGATGCGGGAATTGTCGCACTGGAGGCACAAGCCTGCGGCACCCCAGTAATTGCCTACGGTGCTGGAGGAGCAGTGGATGCTATTGTGGCGGACTCCACCGGCGTGTTTTTTGCAGAACAATCTGCTGCATCACTCAAAGATGCGCTCCAGCGATTTGATGCACTCTCATGGGACCGAGGTACCATCGTTACGCAAGCAAAGAAATTCTCGCAACAGGCCTTTAAGGAAAAAATGCGCAGTACCATTGATGACGCATATGCCAAATTCACCAGCGGTCACTTTCAACGCTGAGTATGATCGACCATCCATTCAGCTTATTCGACAACTATGCAGATACGATCGATGTCCGCCTCTTCACCAAGGAGGACTCCATTCTCTCTGACGCTGAGACGGCACTCGCTCTGGGGACATCGTCCTTTGTGTCGCTCAACCAAATACATGGCAACAATACAGAAATCGTACGGAGCCCTAGCAGAAGAGAAAAAGTTGCTGATGGGTCTCTTACAGACCAACCCGATTTGTGGCTGACGATTCGCGTTGCGGACTGCCAGTCCTTTGTCGTCTACGTCCCCGAGTTGGAGCTGATCGGAGTCCTCCATGCAGGCTGGAAGGGGCTAGTTGCCGGAGCGATCCCCGCATTTTTTGAAACGATGCAACGAGAGTGGAAAGTAGATCCATCCACGATTCTTATTGGCGCCGGCCCGTCGCTCTGTATGGAATGTGCGGAGTTCACGGACCCTACAAAGGAGCTACCAGGAATCGATCCGCAATTTTTTATCGGCAGACATGCCGCCCTCCAATCGATCGCAAGCGATCAAATGATGAAATGTGGCGTGCAATTGAAGAATAAGGAGCGTCATGCTGATTGCACCAAGTGTCACCCAGACAAATATTGGACCTATCGTGGTGGGGACGGGGAAGCGGTGATAAAAGGTGCGACAAATGTGTTATGCATTAAATTGAAAATGAAAAATTGATAATTGAAAATGACGAAAATCTTCTCAATTTTCAATTATCAATTTTCAATTCCAGATTCTCCGACGTAGAATCCCGTCAGTCTCGGGAATACGTCAGGGTGGATTACGTTTCTTCTCTAATGCTTGTCTCGGGAGGCCTATTCTCCCCCGGCCAAAGCCGTGGGATGCGGTCACCCACCTGGTTACCCAGGGATCAAGCGTTTCCACCGCAACGGTTATCTGGGACGAATCTGAGGATGCAGAGGATGCAGAGGATGCAGAAGACTCAGAGGACTGAGAAGAGTAGAGTATTCAGGAGGTACTGGAATATACTCACATACCTTGTACTCTTTGGGTGTCGTGGCTTCTCTCACTGATCGCATTAAACAGGCAAATACACTGCTCTCACCCTTAGCAACACCACATGAGGGACGACTTGGCAGACCCGTGGAAGAACCCGGTGACCTTACACGTTTCCCTTTTGAACGTGACCGACATCGTATTATTCGCTCGGCGGCGTTTCGGCGGTTGCAGGGCAAGACCCAAGTGTTCACCGCAGGGGAGGGGGATTTTTTCCGCACACGACTCACCCACACGATGGAAGTGGCTCAAATGGCACGCGCACTGGCCAGGGCCTTGCAGCTCAACGAAGACCTCGCTGAATGTATCGCCCTTGCCCACGACATCGGTCACCCGCCGTTCGGACACACGGGCGAAGAAGCAATCAACCGGTGGATGGCCGAGCAGGGGAGAGCGTTTGAGCATAATCAACAGTCCCATCGTATCGTGACGGTGTTGGAGGTTACTTCGTCGCAATACCAAGGGCTGAACTTGAATCGAGAGGTGGAAGAAGCACTGCTAAAACATGAAACAATGCACCCGACGCATGGAACCCTCCTGGAGACATCCCTGGAGGCCTCCGTCACAGACCTTGCCGATGAACTTGCCTACAGTGCTCATGACATAGATGACGCACTCAGTGCAGGGCTGTTTCACATTGAAGAGCTGATGGAGATGCCATTTATGCGAGAGGCTTATGCAGATAGCAAAGAACGTGGAACACCACTCAATGCATCCGTGCTACATTTATTGGCCGAGGACGTCATCGCGGCGTCTGGCGATCTCCGTGGAGGCATCCGGGTTTCCGCAGACGTTCGCACGGCACTCAACGATTTACGATCCTTCTTTTGGGCACACATCTACTCTCACCCACGGGTACATGATGCGACACACGAAGGAGCGGCCATCGTAGAAGCGCTCTGCCAATCATTTGCTGAGCATCCGCACGAAAAAATCACTGCACTGGAACAACGAACGGGGTCGGATAGGATTACCGCCGTGAAAGACTATGTCGCAGGCATGACAGACTGGTTTGCCCGACTGCAGGCTGCAGAGCGAGGGATTATTACAAGGTAAGGAGGTAAAAAGTAACGATGTAGCAGTGGTTTGCGATACTTCCTTACCTCCTTACCTTCTCACATCTTTACTTCCTTACCACTGTCTTTTCCCGCACAATACAAAACATGGCATGGTCTTCTCTTCATCCTCCGCACATAAACCGCCAGGCCGTATGGTCGATTGTTCATGATGGTAGGGGAAGGCTTGGGCGCATGTTCCGCTTTGCGCTCATCATGTTGATTTTACTTTCCTCGGCTCTTATCGCACTGGAGTTTTTGGACGCTGACGAAGGTTTCATGACGATTTTACGTGTACTCGAAGCCATCGTTGTCACACTCTTTACGGCCGAATATCTGCTACGCGTCTATAGTGCACCAAGCAGAATCAAGTACATTTTCTCACTCTTCGGCATCATCGATCTTGTGTCGATCATGCCCTTTTACGCAGGTGTGTTCGGCTCTCCGTTTATCCGTCTTATCTTACTTGTTCGACTGGTGAAACTGGGGGAAATCGACGCTGCAGCACGCACCGAAGATGCCGTGGATATGAAGAAAGATTTAGGGTTGATGCCGGGGGAAGTCGTGGAATATGTCATCAGTAAAAGCCCCGTATCGTTGATATTGGGAGCGATCACGCCGCTTGTCGCACTCACATTCGGGCTTGGGCTGCTGCTGGTGGACCAAGGCTACGCAACGATCGCCGCAGGCTGCAGCCTGCTCTTGTTTGCGCTTATCTTTTTATGGAAGACGTGGCTCGACTACAGCTACGACGTCATTTACATCACCACGTACCGCCTGATCTTTCAGGATCAGCACTTACTGGGCCGTAGCATCAACCAGATCAACTTCAGCGCCATCACCAACGTGAAACCGTTTTACCCAAATCCCCTCAGTTTCATTCTGCGGTATGGGTCACTTGTTATCGATACAGCCGCGGAACACCCCGGGCAAATCCAGTTAAATACCGTGCGTAAGCACGAGAAAGCGGCGCACCGGATTATGCAAAAAACCTTCCTGGCGGCTCATGGCGGGGGATCTATTAGAGGGAATACTCCGGCAGATACGGCAGGGGGTCAACATGCGTCCCATCAAGAATAAGCTCAAAGTGCAGGTGTGCGCCGGTCGTCATACGTCCGGCACCGCTTGTTCCGGGTATTCCACCGGAGAGCGCAACTGGATCACCGGCGTAGACCTTCTGGCCTTCTTTGACGAGGAAGCCAGAGACGTGACCGTAAAGGGTTGCGTAGCCTCCGCTATGGACAATGATGAGTGAGCTATAGCCCTTACCGTTATCCGATACTTTTTCGATGATACCGTCGGCCGCAGCGTAGACCATGGAGCCCTGTATCACGGGAATATCTACTGCTTGATGCTGCATACCGAAACGCTTGAAGTAACTGTCATCTTGGAAGTGTGCCGAGATACCAAGTGTCGGCTCTACCGGCCAATCGAAGTACGGAACTTCTGTGCCGCCAGTCGTACGGGATACGGCAATCGCCACTCCCTGTGCTTCCCAGATTTCATGGAGCGAGACGAGGATTTCTTGTTCAGCTGCCTGCTTGTCCTGCAGGAGCTCGAGTAACCTGTCACGGGTATCGAGGAGCTGGAGTGAGAGAGCGTCGCTGTTACTCGTACTGAGTGCCATCTCGAGTGCTTCTAAATCCGTACGCAGAATCTGCTCGCGACGGCTCAGTACTTCCTGCTCTTCGCGGAGACGTTGAATATCCTGCTCGGCATCCTGCACAACATAGGCAGCTTGATCTGATCCGCCCATCGCATCGCTGATGACTGTCGGGTTCATCCACATAAAACCACCCACTGCAGCGACAATACTGAGAGTCAGAAACGGGCGGGGGATATGGATGTCGATTTGAATCATTTCTCCTTATTATAGCAAAAATCATCAAAAACTGCCATATATAGACATTGCACAGCCTATAGTCTGCGATAGACATCTTTTCTATGACCAATTCTCACGACCGTAATGATCCGCACACTCATAGCGACTTCATAAACTATACGATACTGACCGACACGGATGCGGTACGTGTGCTCATATCCGTGAATAGGTTGGACGCCCATTGGAAATGGATCTTCTTGCAATGAACGTAGGGCATGCTGAATTTTCTCGACGGCAATGACAGGAATCCGACGCATGTCTTTCTTGACCGACGAAAGAAAGGCAATCGTGTATTTCATCTCTTTTTCTTGGGAAACACCTCTTCCCAACCGATCGTTTTTTCTCCGCGCCTCTCTTCAATCGCTCTCATATCTTCCACATCCTCCAATGCCTGCATCAGCATCTCGTAGTCACGAGGCGGGACAAGAACGGACTTCGGCTTTGAGTTGACGATAAGGTACATCACCTTTTCATCAGAAATAGCCTTTGCGCCGTGAGTTTTGATGTCCTGGAGAGTGATCGTCGTCATACTAAATTTAGTACTAAATAAAGTACTTTTATTATACCTTTTTAAGGTACTCATTGCAAATTGCGTATCTGCTATCTCTGGCATAGGCATGCGTTGTCCATTAAGCTCCCCGTACTTAGGCGCTTAGCTCAGTTGGTAGAGCGTCGGTCTCCAAAACCGAAGGTCGTAGGTTCGATCCCTACAGCGCCTGCCACGTCGTTCGCGAACGACGTGGCCTGCCACCTTCCTACGAACGACGTGGCCTGCCACTTCCTTGTGAACGACGTGGCCTGCCCAACTTTCTCGCGAACGACGTGTAACCTTCCACATTCTTTTTAGTCGATCATGTAGCGTAGGTTTACTATTCGTATGCGGTATAGCCTTTTCTTTGTACAAACAAATCTGCCTCTTAACTTTGCTAGTTCTAGTGAAATATAGAACATACATCTCCTTTTGCTGAAGCCATTCTTTAAGCCGGGCATTTTTTATTTTTTGAAGTCATCTTTGAGAGGGTGCCTCATGAAATACTATAGATACATGTGGTATTTCTATGTCCTTCAAAGTCTTTCCAAGACCGATTATTTCTATAAAGGATCAACAGGCAATTTGCGAAGACGTCTGGAGCAACATAACGGGCGAGAAACTGAATCCATCCGTCCCTACCTGCCTTTTCGCATCGTATATTACGAAGCATATATGACCGAGAAGGCAGCCAGAGCAAGAGAAAAATCTGTTAAAGCAAGCGGGTCCGTCTCAGTGCCTTTACTTCGAAGAATCCAAGAAACTCTATAGATTAAATGCAGAGTAAAAGAAATGTTTAAATATTTAAACTGCGATCCCCCAGCGAACGACTAGGCTGAGAAACCGCTCACTACTGCCTACATGTTGGATGCGAATAAATTCGCTGTTTTTGGCTCGTGTTAACCCCCGACTTAAGTCGGGGGTTAACGATGATGA
>JAYUSS010000143.1:0-9883 GCA_043755535.1 Candidatus Peregrinibacteria bacterium
ATGGTGGGCCAGGGTGGATTTGAACCGCCGACCGCAGGTTTATAAGTCCTGAGCTCTAACCAGGCTGAGCTACTGGCCCACGAAAAGATTATACACGTTAAAAAAGGGCGCATCCATGCGCCCCGCCCCTCTCATTCGCCGTTCCCTTTCAGCTTGGCAGAGTACGAGTATCAATCCAGCCGATCGAATCGTTGACTCGGTACGTGGTTCCAGATTTATCGAGCTTTTCGTGTTCCACAGTCCAGCAGATGATAAAGGGGGTACCCTTAATGGGCCAGACGCGGAAGGCACGGAACAGAGTTCCGAGCAGACAATGCTGTTCGTTCCATTTAGGACCCATGTCTCGCGTGGCGTCGTAGACTTGTTTTTTGCTGACTCCAACGAGTGTAATGCTCCCCTTCCAGGTCTCGCATCCTGGTTTTTGCACGGACAGAGTCAGAATTACGCCGTCGCTCGAAGTTACTGCCGATAGGATGTTTTCCATATCGTCACTCGGTTTAAACTTCCACAGTTCCTCATCGTCGTCGTAGGCCATGCGATGCTCCTTTAAAGTAGGCGAATTGTAGAGAGGGAACCTGATCCCTCTATTTTCCTGAGAAATCAGGTGGCTCTCTACAGAGTTGATGTAAATGATCGAAGCAGAGAAGACTACAACCGGAATCGGCTGTGTCAATAATATCTGACAAAATACACATGCTAATCGTTGACAGTTTGTTCATACAAAAGGATCATTCCATCCATGATCTCCTCCCGCACCCTCCTCTTCTCGATATCAACCTGTTTGTTGCTCGCAGCTTGCAGCCCATCAGACCCGGCTCCGGATAATATTTCCTCTGCCGGACAATCTTCGAGTGTGGATATCGGCGATATTTTCCTCAGCTCCCCTTTGCCCAATACGACTGTAACGAGCCCGTTGATTGTGGAGGGAGAAGCGCGCGGAACGTGGTATTTCGAAGCAAGCTTCCCGGTAAGGCTATTTGACGGAAACGGGAATGAAATCGCTGTGGCGCCCGCACAAGCGCAGGGTGATTGGATGACAGAGGATTTTGTACCATACAGTGTGCAATTAACATTTACGCAGCCTTCGACCTCTACTGGAACGCTTGTTCTGCAAAAAGATAATCCTTCAGGCTTGCCGGAGAATGACGAAAGTCTGATTATTCCAGTTCTCTTCTAAGCGGTGACTCCCAGCCTGTTTGTATGACTGATTGGTTCCAGTCCCTGCTGCCATATATCACAGGCCTCGGCATCTCGGGGTACTGGTTACTGCTGCTTGCAACACTCGGTGAATCATTCGTGCTTACGGGCATGTTTGTCCCCGGTACGATACTTCTGGTGATTATGGGAGGGCTTGTGCCCCAGGGTCTGTATGATTTTTGGCATCTGGTCCTCTTTGCGGTCGCTGGGTCCATCATTGGTGATGCAGCGAGCTTTGAACTGGGGAAAGTCGGACGTTTTCACGTTGAACGATTTGCGGCTGTGCGGACGTATTTGGCGCAGGGTACGGCATTTTTTGAGAAGTACGGTGCAAAGAGCATCATCATGGGGCGTTTTATAGGGCCTATACGTCCTGTTATGCCCTTTATAGCCGGCGTATCGGATATGAAGAGATTCCCGTATTACTGCTGCAATATCATCAGTGCAATCGGATGGTCTATTACGTATCTGCTTCTGGGGTACGCATTCGGATATGCGTGGAAGGCGGCGCTCGCATGGTCGTCGGCAGCAGTCGGCGCAGTGACGGTAGTGATTTTGATTGTGTTTTTTACACGTTGGTTTCGAAAATCGAAAAAGGCAGTCGTGTTGGGAGATATTTAATTACCTAACTCTTCCCTCTTCAGAATAAACTCCACCGCCTCTTTTTTACCCGTGACGTCTCCGCGCACCTGCGCATCGTGCAGTTCATCTAGCAACTCACCAATGCGTGCGCCGGGTTTTAGTCCTGTCAGCTCCATGATCGTTTTACCATCGAGCAGAGGTGGAACAGGACGGGGGTGAGAGTCCAAAAATGCGTCATAGTCTTTGACAATCGCTTCATAGAGAGAAAAATCAGAAGGAGTCGTCCCTGCGATATCCAGCCAGAAGAGTTGTAATAGTTCGCCGAACCATTGGTGGAAGTACCAATGAGCTTTGCGTTCGTCATTCATTCCTGCGAATGAACCCATCATCATGTGATGTTCAATTAACCATCCGATTTTTTCAATTCTTTTATTGGGTGCATCAAGTCTCTTTAAAATCTTTTGAGACGATGCGGCTGATACCTTCGCATGTTCATCAAACCGGATTCGCTCTTTGAGAGTAAAGGTATCTGCTTTGCCGATATCGTGGAACAGCGCAGAAAGTCGCACGTCGGCGAAGTGATCTTCCTGGAATGATTTCACGCACTGCAGCAAGTGATTCCACACGTCTCCTTCGTGATGATACTGCGAAGGCTGTGCGATACCTTTGCAAATATAAAGTTCGGGGATGATGTGATTGAGGATGCCGAGCTCCCATAAGTCTTCCAGTCCCCTTTCAGCATTTGGGGTCAAAAGCAGCTTATCCAGCTCTTCGAGCTTCCGGATTCCCGAAAGCCCTTCTACAAGGGCCGAATGCTCCCGTAACGCCGCATAGGTTTCTGGGTGATACTGGCCGTTTATGCGCGATTTAAAACGCACGGCACGCATGATGCGCAGTGCATCGTGGGTGATGCGCTCCCCCGGGTCACCCACGAATCGTATCAGCTTTTCTTGCAAGTCCGCTTCTCCGTTAAACGGGTCGTAGAATTCCCCCGAAATAGGGTGAAAGTACATCGAGTTCACCGTGAAATCGCGGCGAGCCGCGTCGGCTTCCTTGTCGCTGAACTCTATTGATTCCGGAATACGACCGTCGGATGCTTTCGATTCTTTACGGAATGTCGTCACCTCAAACACAAATGTTTTGTAGCGAATACGCACGCTCCCAAGCGGTCGTGGAACTTCTTTTCCTTTCTGGAAAATCGTGAGCACTTCACTTGGCGTTGCCGATGTCGCAATATCGATATCGTGCGGTTGGTCACCCTGGAGCATGTCGCGGACGCATCCTCCTACCCACCAGGTGTCGTGGCCTGCGTCGGTGAGCATCTCCACGACTTTATAAGCAGCTTCGCCGTAGGGAGTTGCTAGTGTCTGGCCGACGATTTCACGGGTGAGAGGCATACCGTAACTATACTGTATTGGGTATTGAGTATTAAGTATTAAGTATTGGGTATGATGACAGATGGCTATGTTTTATACTCAATACACAATACTCAATACTCTATACTGTACATAGCTACTCCCGGCGTTCCCCTCTCTACCCCCAAACCGGGTGGAACCTTAAAGGGTATTCAACATGCCAACGATATGGGGATTCGTGCGATGGAAATGGAATGGGTGCAGAGTGTTCCGAAAAACCCCGATCATGTCGCGGAGATTCACGCACTCGCATCAAAGCTGGATTTTGCATTAACCGTCCATGCGTCGTATTTCATCAACTTGAATTCGAGTGAGCAGGACAAACTTGATGCGAGCAAGAAACGCATTATCGACGCGCTCTCGATGGCGCAGATTGCAGGTGCTGTCTCTGTCTGTGTGCATGCGGCGTTTTATGGCACCAGGAAGGAGGAGGCGTTGGATAGTGTCCGCAGAGCAACAGACGATATCCTTAAACATAAATCGACGCTCTTCCCCAATGTGAACTTGGCATACGAAACAATGGGCAAGCACACGCAGTTTGGCACGCTCGACGAAGTGTTGGCCGTCAGTAAAGAATTTGAAATCTACCCCTGCGTTGATGTGTCACATATGCATGCACGTGCAAACGGCGCGATGAATTCCACTGATGAATGGAATGAGTTGCTGGATCAGTATGAGGCTTCATTAGGGAAAAAGTCCCTAGAAGCGATGCATATTCATCTTTCGGGGATCGAATACACCGAGAAGGGTGAGCGTAAGCATTTGGCTCTCGAAGATTCGGATATGAAGTGGCGGGAATTTCTGTCTGTCCTCAAAAAGCGAAAAGTTGGAGGCATTCTTGTCTGTGAATCTCCGTTGATGGAAAAGGATACATTGTTAATTCAGAAAACATACGAGTCTCTTTAGCAAGAATTAGCGCTGTAAAGCTCTGCTAGAGTGGGCCTGTTTCCTTCTTTTTTCTTATGGCTATCAATATTGCTATCAACGGGTTCGGGCGCATCGGCCGCCAGGCTCTGCGTATTATTCAGCAGAAACACCCGGAACTGAATGTTGTGCTCATTAATGATTTAACAGACGGAGAGACTCTTGCTCATCTCTTTAAGTATGACTCGAGCTACGGCGTCTATACCGGTAAGGCGGAGTTTGCAGATGGAAAGCTCAAGACTGAGCACGATGAGATTCGTATCACGGCTGAAAAAGACCCGACTAAATTGCCACACAAAGAAATGAAGGTAGATGTCGTGCTTGAGTGCACCGGTCGTTTTACCAAGCGCGAAGACGCGGCATTGCATTTGCAAGCTGGTGCCAAGAAGGTAATTATTTCAGCTCCCTGCAAAGACAAAGCGGACGGTACATTCTGTATGGGTGTCAACGAACAGACTTATGATGCTGCCACGATGCATGTTGTCAGCAATGCGTCGTGTACCACCAACTGCTTGGCCCCGATGGTAAAAGTGATGAACGATGCCTTTGGCATTAAGCATGGGTTCATGACGACCATACACAGCTACACGAACGATCAAAACTTGCTCGACCTCCCACATGCAGACTTACGCCGTGCGCGCGCTGCAGCGGTCAATATTGTGCCGACTTCGACGGGGGCCGCTAAAGCAATCGGGCTCGTTGTGCCAGAAGTGACCGGGAAAATGGACGGTATTGCCATCCGTGTCCCCACACCCACAGGTAGTTTAAACGATCTGACATTGGAAACTGAGAAGGAAGTATCCGTGGAAGCTATCCTCGCAGCATTCGAAAAGGCAGCCAAAGGTCCGATGAAAGGAGTCCTACGCGTTGAGCATGCGCCGATTGTCTCCCATGATATTGTCGGTGACCCTGCCAGCTGCATTCTGGATGCTGCCCTTACAAACGTTGCCGGTAAAAACCTTGCGAAGATTTTCGGCTGGTATGACAACGAGTGGGGCTACAGCAATAGAATCGTTGAATTGGCAAAATATGTTGGGGAACGTTTGTCGTAGGTGTTGCCAAAGCGGTTAAGATTCGACAAAATCTTCCACGCTATTCTGGGGTTAGTCTAGGTATCTTTTTAAGAGTAATAAAATGCCGTCTACAAACTAGAGAGTCTAGACATACGACTATGCGCCTTTAGTAATCGTAGCTGCATTCGGTTGGAGCAGCATGTATTTAGAGGCCGACTAGAGTGTCTTGAGGACGTGGCATATAAAGATCCAATCTTTGAATGGTTTTTAGATTCCCTCAAGAATGTTTCCTGGTCTAGGCATATGCATATAAAATATATGTGGTAATGAGTGCTAATGCAAGAGAAACAGCGGATAAAATAGTAAATCTCTTCTTTTCCGCGCCTCTTTCGTTGATTTTTGTTGCCGCAACATCCGTCAATTCCGCAGTTACCAGTAGATATTCACGTAGTTCAATATGAATATTTTTCTTAAGAATATCTACATCTTGATCAATCATGAGCGTTACTCCTTTTAGGGTTCTTGGTCGTATTGCAAGAAGTGAAAAGAAGATGGAAAAAAGCAGTAGTAATCCTGAAGCTTGCACGATGAAAAGATTAAAAGACACCGTAACAAGTAAGGACAAAAAGCCAGCTGAAAATGCTACGAGAGCAAGATTGTAGCGATTAATACGCTCAAGAGATTCGTTCATTTCTGCACGCCTATTCTCCGCCAACCGCACCATCTCCCTTAGCACATCAATGTCCGTGTGGTTTTCCATGGACTAATTATAGTTAATTCGGCATATGCGCAATAGGCAGGTGCTCTACCTGCCTAAAGCGGATCAGTGGATTTTGGCTTACTCTTCCTTCTTTTCATCAACAACTTCTGCGTCGACAACACCATCTTTAGCGTCTTTCGCATCGCCCTCAGCTTTCTTCTGCGCTTCTTCGTATACGATCTTTCCGATTTCCTGTGCGACAACGCTCAGCTCCTGTGTTTTAGTTGTGAGATCTTGGGTGGTCGCGTCCTCCTTTTTTACGAGATCGCGCAGTTCGTTCATCTTATCATTCACGGTTTTCTTGGTTGCGTCAGGGATTTTTGCATCATGCTCCTTCATTTGTTTTTCCAGGTTGAAAATGAGGGAGTCGGCACCGTTCCGTGCATCAATCAACTCGCGCTTCTTTTTATCGTCTTCGGCATTTACTTCTGCATCCTTACGCATCTTCTCGACTTCTTCTTTCGAAAGCCCCGTCGAACCCTGAATTGTGATGTGCTGCACCTTGCCTGTACCTTTATCCGAAGCCTTCACGTTGAGGATTCCGTTGCTGTCGATATCCAAGCTCACTTCGATCTGGGGCATACCGCGGGGGGCCGGTGGAATGCCATCGAGAATAAAGCGTCCGAGGGATTTGTTGTCTTTGGCGAATTCACGTTCACCTTGCACGATGTGCACTTCGACTGATGGCTGGCTGTCTGCTGCGGTCGAGAACACCTGGCTCTTGCTGGTTGGGATCTTCGTATTACGCTCAATAATCTTGGTTGCGACTCCTCCAAGAGTTTCAATGCTAAGACTAAGAGGTGTCACGTCGACGAGGACGATGTCCTTATCGATATCACCGCCAAGAACGCCGGCCTGGATTGCTGCGCCAATGGCAACGACTTCATCGGGGTTTACACCCTTATGTGGCTCTTTGCCGAAGATTTCACGCACTTTCTCGAGCACCTTCGGCATACGGGTCATCCCCCCCACCAGCACCACTTCCTGAATATCTTCTTTGGATACCTTCGCGTCCTTCATCGCCTTCATGCACGGCTCGACTGTTTTTTCGATCAAGTCACTCACGAGCGATTCCAGCTTTGCGCGAGAGAGCTTGAGCAACAAATGCTTAGGGCCGCTCGCATCAGCGGTAATAAACGGCAGGTTGATTTCTGTTTCGTTTGTGGATGACAATTCGATCTTCGCTTTTTCGGCAGATTCTCTCAGGCGTTGCATCGCGATTTTATCGGCGGAGAGATCAACACCGTTATCCTTCTTAAACTCCGCGACGATCCATTCGATAATCACCTGGTCGAAGTCGTCACCACCCAGGTGTGTGTCTCCGTTTGTTGCAAGTACTTCGAATACCCCGTCGCCAAGGTCCAACACCGAGACGTCGAAAGTTCCTCCCCCAAGGTCGTACACGGCGATCTTCTGTTCCTTGCCTTTATCGAGACCATATGCAAGTGCCGCAGCAGTCGGTTCATTGATGATGCGTACAACTTCGAGCCCCGCGATCTGGCCTGCATCTTTTGTCGCCTGGCGCTGAGAGTCATCGAAGTACGCAGGGACAGTGATCACCGCTTTCGTGACAGTGGTGCCGAGGAATGCTTCAGCATCTGCCTTCAGCTTCTGCAGAACCTTGGCGCTTACTTCTTGTGGGAGCATTTCTTTTCCATTCACGACGATCACTGCTCTCCCCTCTTTTCCAGCTTTTACTTCGAACGGCATACGCCCTGCTTCTATTTTTACTTCATCATGGCGGTGTCCGATAAAGCGCTTTGCAGAGAAAATCGTGTTTTTGGGGTTTGTCACCGCCTGGCGTTTTGCCGAGACACCGACGAGCACTTCACTATCTTTAAACCCAACGACGGAGGGGGTCGTGCGCATTCCTTCGGAGTTTGGGATCACAACTGGCTCTCCTCCTTCGATGACGGCAACACACGAGTTTGTGGTTCCAAGGTCGATTCCAATAATTTTAGACATAGGTTGAGGGGAAATGATCAATTATCACTCGTTATTATAGAGTGATAAATATTCAAGTCAAACGTATCCCCTTCTATGTATAATCATGGGTTTGTGACAAGCTTTTTTGGCATAAGGATGCTACTATCTCGCCATGTTTTTAGACGAAGCCATCATCGCAGCCATTGGAGGAGCCGGAGGAGCCGGTTGCGTCGGATGGCGTCGTGAGAAATATGTCGCAAAAGGAGGCCCGGACGGCGGAAACGGAGGCCACGGAGGAAACGTGATCATCATTGCGAATGAAAACACCGATACTCTCTCGGATTTCGGGTCTCGCAAGGAATTTGAGGCTGATAAGGGTTCAAACGGGAGTGGATCGAATAAAACCGGACGCGACGGAGAAGACCTTGAATTGTATGTGCCCCCCGGCACGCTTATTACCGAAGTAAACGCAGAAACGCATGAGCTTATTGGTGTCATTGCCGACCTTCGTGAAAACGGAGATCGGATTATCATCGCCTACGGCGGACGTGGTGGATATGGTAACGCGCACTTCGTCAGCTCCACCCGGCAGCGCCCGGACTTTGCCGAGCTTGGCGAACCCGGTGAAACGCGAAAGCTGAAGATGGAACTGAAGCTCGTCGCGGACGTCGGTATTATCGGATTTCCGAGCGTCGGGAAGTCGACGCTGATATCTGTGATTAGCAACGCGCGTCCTAAAATCGCGGCATACCCCTTTACAACGCTGATCCCAAACCTTGGTGTTGTGACTGCTCATGATCGTGCCTATATCGTATGTGACGTTCCGGGGCTTATAGAGGGTGCAAGCGAAGGAAAGGGTCTGGGGGATAAGTTCCTTCGCCACATCGAACGTTGTGGTGTACTGCTCCACGTACTCGACATCGAGCGAGCGTTGCTCCACGGCAACGAATTGGATATTGATCAGTTGGTGAATGACTACAAAGCGATCCGCAAAGAACTCGAAGCGTACTCCCCTCTTCTCGCAACCAAGCGTGAATTGATTGTGGTGAATAAGACAGATCTGCTTAATGACGAAGTTGATGTATTGGTCAAAGCTCTTAAAAAGAAGAAGATTGATGTCTTTATGACCATTTCTGCGGCTATCACACTGCGTACAAAAGAGCTGACCGATGCACTGCTGCCGATTGTGCTCGAGGAACGGGAGAAGCGCTTGCTGGTTGCAGACGTCTCAGAAGACTTGGAAAACCTGCCGGTGCTTAAGCCTCAGCAGGAATCGATGAAGATGGGTGCGTACAGGTTAGAAAAGAAGCAGGATGGTACGATCATCATTCGCGGGAAGCGTTTGGAGCAGTTTACTCGTATGACGAACTTCGGGGCTTCGGGTGGCCTGGACCGATTCCGACACGTGATTGACCGAATTGGCCTCTCTAAAGCTATTAAGAAGGCACGGGATAAAGACGAGGAAGCCTTGGTGTATGTTGCGGATATGCGGATTGATGAGTATCTGTAAAAAAGCCCCCCGCCGACACGATGATCGACGGGGCACTGGTTAGCTTGCGCGGTGGAAGACTCCGCTGCGCGTTTTTGTACTGAAGTACGCGGAGAAATGTGGCTCGGGTCTACTTGTCAGTTGACAGATGATGTACCCGACCAGGTTCCAGCTTTCGCATGAACTATCCTCGGCTTCGATTCGATTGATCCTGACTTCAATCTCCTTCTTATCGACGGTGAACTTCACCGGTTTCCGATCGAAGAGTGAAAGCATGAGATCGAACTTTGATGGTCCAGACGTAATGCGCGTGCGTTCGTCGAATGCCATACGGCACCCCTTTCTTCAAAGATCATGGCAACTAATGGTGAGTTGCCAGCACCGCTCGCCTTTCGGCGCACTTACCCATACGGGCAAGAATCACAAGCTAATTATATTATAATTGTTTTAGTAGTATTATGCAAGTTTCACTCTTCTCCAACACTACTGTCCCGTTAAAGTAGCCCCATTTGCAGGGGTGCAGCTCTCGCCAGCGCACGGGAAACGGTTTTTGGGGTGAAGTTCAGCAGGTCGATAA
>JAYUSS010000144.1:0-3243 GCA_043755535.1 Candidatus Peregrinibacteria bacterium
CATTATCGACCTGCTGAACTTCACCCCAAAAACCGTTTCCCGTGCGCTGGCGAGAGCTGCACCCCTGCAAATGGGGCTACTTTAACGGGACAGTAGTGGGTTGTGGTGCAATAACAAGTAGAGGGCGCCCTCTCAGGGCGCCCCTACATGAGGGTGTGGCAAAATGCCCATTTTCCTGCTATAATAATCAGAAACATTTTTTAAACACACACATGCACAAACACACATCGACGATTCTTGCCTTCAGCATATTCGCCGGACTGATGCCTGCGCATGCCATCGCGCAAAATGCAGTGGTACCTCACGAGCAAGATTTCGTTCTGACGGCGTATTACTCTCCGCTGCCGGACCAGTGTTGCTATGTAAAAGGAAGTTACGAAGCCGATAAAATTTTAAATGGAAACGGAACACATGGTGCCGATGGAACTGCCGTGTATGCGGGAATGATCGCAGCCCCCGCAAGTTATCCCTTTGGTACGCGTATCGTGCTCCCTGGTCTTGGAACATTTACTGTCCATGATCGCGGTGGAGCCATCCAGGAATGGGACGATGCACATCGTATCGACGTATGGGCAGGTGCCGGTGAAGAAGGACTGGCCCGCGCCCTGGAGTTTGGTGTGCAGAAAGTACGTGGAACCGTTTATTTGGCGGGCACGGATATGCCGGGCGAAGAAGTTTCGTTAGAAGACATGCCTGCGCCGGATGATCAGTTGCAGGCATATATTGCCCCCGATGCATCAGTCAGTTCGCTACATGCCAGTGCAGGTCAGCAGGGGTTCTCCGTTCGAGTACTGCAGGAAAACCTCGCCACACTTGGCTATTTTAATCACGACGCAACCGGCCTGTACGGCTTAGTAACACAGGAAAGTGTGACTGCCTTCAATGCAGATATGAACCTGAATGAACCCTCGGATCACGTGAGTGAAGTAACGGCTGCGTATTTGCAGGCAGCGCTCTCGGTTGATCGTACGAAATCCCCGATTGTGTTTGTGGGGAAAGAATCGAACGAAGCAGAGGTAAAAACGGCGCAGCGTACGATGCGATACTTAGGTTACTACCGGGGTCGCACAGACGGAAAATATTCATCGATACTCTTCAACGCAATTCTTAGCTACCAGCGCGATCAAAAATTGGTCGGCGATGCGGTATCGCCGGGGGCAGGCCGTATCGGCCCTATGACAAAAGGAACGCTTGATAAAGAAATAATCCGGCGTCGTGTCGCGCGTTTGGCATCGCGCATTCTTGCCATGAACGAAGTGCGAGATCAATTGCAGAAGGACGGAGCGCTCGTCGCTGCACAAGTATCGAAAGGAAGTAACGGTGCCATCGTCAGGAGTCTTCAAACATTCTTAGCGGATCGGGGATTTTTCCCACACGAAAAAATTAACGGAAACTTTGGTGATTTGACGGCCAAGAGTGTGGCAGCGTACCAAGTAGCCCGTGAACTGTTAAACTCAGAAAAAGAAAAAGGAGCGGGAACAGTCGGTCCTGTGACGCTCAACCTAGTCCGACAAGAACAGGTAAAAGCGGCCTATGCGGTAGTAAAGGCGAAGGGATGGGATGCTTTATAACAAAACCTACCATAATTATGGAACACTCAGAAAATACACCATCGGCTCAGACTGAATTTCTTCGGAAGATGCAGGTCTTGCCACTGGAGAAAAGAGTTAAATGCTTAGATTTGATGATTATTGTGTTGATGACAGCCAATCACATTAGGGATAAAGAGGACTTCACAGAATTGTCTACCAGCATGACCCGTTCCAGATTACTGAATTTGTCACAATCTTTACACGGTACTGGTTTATATAAAGAGTTCTGCGATCTTATCGGAGCAAAAGGTTCATCGATTGTGACGATGGAAGGACTCGAAGCTGTTGCACCCGGAAGAGCGATGCCCCTTGCCGGTTTTCTACATCATATCGCTGCGGAACTAGAAGTTGCCCGGAAAGAATTGCACAAGAAAAGTATAAACGATAATGCGAGTGTTTTCTTAAGGTATTTGAAAAGAATTTTCGAGAGAAAACGCACGCCTTAACTATATAAAATATGCTAGTGTGGGTGGACAGTATATGAAGTATTTTTTGTACATCGTATTCCTATTGGCAATTCCTGTTTTCGTGTTCGCGGCAGAGACTCCTGTTTCGCGTCGAGACGGCTTCTTGGAAATCTGGAGCAGTATCCGCCGTCCGGCAGAACCGTTTAAGACGCAGTTCACCGATGTACCGGAACCGGCCAAAGGATCGCTCGAAATCGACTTCGCAACCGGCCGCGGCATGATTGATGAGAAGAGCGAGAAATTCTACCCCGATCTTCCTCTTACGCTTGATGATGCGCTGATTTGGCTGCTGCGCACACGTAATGTCACCGATGACCCGGAGGAGATCACTATCGAAACACTGCCTGATCTACTGCTGCGCTACCCCATCGCGTATATCGCCAATGAGAATACGCTCCGGACCGAAGTCAGCCAGGAGGATCTATTAAAACTGATGCGACAATTGGACACACAGTTAATGGAAGAGGACCATGAAGTGAGTCTGTACAGCGAAAAGTTCCACGGCAAAGGCGGCGCGTTCGGCGAGCAATTTGACATGTATGCAATGACCGCAGCGCATCGCAGCTTTCCCTATAACACGATGGTGAAAGTGACGAACCTCAATAACGGAAAATCAGTTGTTGTTCGCATCAACGATCGCGGGCCGTATGTAGAAGGGCGTGATATGGACTTGAGCCTCGGTGCGTTCACGTCGATCGAAGATCGATCGAAAGGAAAATTCCGTGCGACATTCCAGCGCTTGGGCGATGTGAATCTGGTCGGTCACTGCGGTATGGAAAGCCCGCAGCAGCAACGACTTTCCAAGAGCGAGTACTTAACACGCGGTGTGCCTCATTACCTAAAACTAGGAACGGTCATGACGTTGGAATCAGAAACCCCCTTTGTGATTCGCGGCGTTCGGTATCCTGATGGCAATAGGACGGTAATGCAGGATTTCATCCTGAAAAAGGAGCAGTACGTGTTTAAACCATCGGTGGAAGGGGGGTATACATTCAAAATCGGGACGAAGGATGGGCGGGTGAGGGAGATGGGGATGAAGGTTGTGGGGTGTGAAAATTGACGTTTTAACCAAAAAGAAGTTATTACAAGTAGTCGTCGATTCCCCCCGACTTTCATGGTGACGGTTTCAGGCGCAACGCTTGCAGCTGCCGCCCGAAGAGAGAAATACCTTCCGTGCGCCAGCG
>JAYUSS010000145.1:0-9754 GCA_043755535.1 Candidatus Peregrinibacteria bacterium
TCGATGGCTGCTGCTGTTTTTGATGAAAGAGGAATGTAGGTGCGGGGCATGGCACCTATTCTCTCATTAATGGCGTTTTAAATGCAAGTTGGTATGATAGATCAGCATTGATTGCAACCTGCGTTCTCTGCATGGTCGAGAGAATGAGCTTTGCACTTTCGACATCCGCCCGATTTTCGCCGAGCTCCTTTTTGAGACGTACTGCTTCGTCCGTCGCACGATACGCAACCAATAGAAGCAGAAACGGCAACACAACCATCGCGATACCCGAGCCGAGTTCGTATTGGACTGCCTTGGGAGGCAACATCCGATAGCCCACAGCCTCGTGCACCTTGGCATTGAACGCCGTGACCCCTGCTTCAACCTGCTCCGGGTAATCATGAGCAGCAAGAAACAGCACAACGCTCCCCATCCACAAACCGACTAACAGAATAGACCCCAATCGCATCGTTCACACTCCTTCAATACGAGCCAGTGGTGCGTAAGAACAGAAACCCAATGAGTATATTGATGAATTTTGCTTATTATGTCAATTTTTTCACGCCAACACCTCGCATCCCCCCTCCGTCACCAAAATCGTATGCTCAAAATGGGCCGATAAACTGCCGTCATCGGTACAAATCGTCCAACCGTCCCCTGCATCGCGTACAACCGGACCTCCGAGTGCCAAAATCGGCTCCACGGCAATCACGGTTCCGGCGGGGAGAATCGGCCCTGTCCCTGCGCGGCCGCTATTGGGGATATCGGGCTCCGCATGGAGGGTCCGTGCAAGACCGTGGCCGGTTAAGCTATAGACCGGCGTACAACGCCCCGCTTTTGCTGTTTTTTCGATAGCGGAAGAGATATCCCCCACTCTGCACCCTGCTTTGATGACATTCACTGCGCCGTCCAACGCCGCCTGTGTCACCTGGAGCAAATGCGCTGCATGTGCATTAATCTTGCCAACGGGGACAGTAATACATGCATCGGTATAGAGTCCGTCGATAATCACGCCGCAATCGAGCGACGCGATATCCCCTTCTTTAAGAACACGCTTACCGGGCATGCCGTGCACGCATTCATCGTTAATGGATGTGCAGATGGTCGATGGATAGTTGTGGTACCCCTTGAATGCAGGCTTCCCACCGCGCATAAGAATGAAGTCTTCTGCCAAGGTATCCAATGATGCAGTGGTGATACCGGGTTTTGTACGTTCTGCGAGCATGTTCAAGCAATCCCGCAAAATGATCCCTGCCTGGCGGAAGGATGCTATTTCGGCCGACGAGAAGATCTTGATGGCGGACATGGGTGATAGATTAGGGGTGAGGCAGTTCACTCAATCACACTCAACGCCTCCGTGACTCTCTCATACACCTCGTCCATCGTTCCATCGCCGTTTATCTGCATCACCTTGCCCTCTGCAATATAAGCATCAATCACCGGCTGTGTTTTTTCGTGGAAGAGTGCAATGCGACGGCGGATAAATTCTTCGGATGCGTCATCGGCCCTGCCCTGCTCGAGTGCGCGCTGCTTAATGCGCTCGACTGCATTCTCTTCGTCGATGATGAGCTCAACGCATGTAAACGCGCGACCCACGCGCTGCATGAGTTCATTGAACGCAACCATCTGGTCCATATTGCGGGGGATTCCATCAAACAGAAGTTTCTGACCCAGCGGATACGATTCAATCGCAGCGCTCACGACCTGCATCACGGTGTCATGCGGGGCATGGTGACCGTGATCAATATACGATGAAATAGTCCGCCCGAGCTCCGTTCCCGATGCAGCAATGCGGCGAAGCTCTGCCCCCGTTTCAAAAATCGCATAGCCGCATTCATGCGCCAAGCGCTTGGCCTGGGTTCCTTTGCCGGAGCCTTGAATACCGAACAAGACAAGATCCATAGGTTTTTTCCCGTGCCCCGGCGTAGTGTCGGCAGAACCGAATGAAGACGGGATAGGCCGCGGCAGAGTAGCGGAGACATGCCTCAAATGCCATGTACAGATATTTGACAATTATATAAATTCTGTAATAATAACCACATCAACCGGTTGTTCCGGTATGATTGTGCAGTTCATTTGCATCGCTGGCTCAGAAAGAGGTTCACATGAAGATTCGCTGGAAGAATGTTATCGCTTGGTCCATTGCCCTGTCGGTAACAATGGGGGTCATTGGATTCGTCTATATCTCCTACAGTTTCGGACAGTCGCCGTTCACGGTGGCGCTGCGCATGTGGCGGGGCACGGGTGAACGTGCATCGTGGTTAGACCTGGAAGACAGCGGAACGGAGTATATCCGTAACCCGTATGCCTCACGGCTTGGTAAGGGGCACGGCTATCTGCTGCGTGCAACAGCACGAGTCCACCTGCAAAAGTTGGATGAGGCACGCAGTGACTACGCTGCCGCAAAAAAGGAGGAACCTGAGAAATTCGGCAGCTACTCCCAGTGTCGGTTCCTCGCCGAAGCTTGGGCGGAAATGGGCCACTATTACGACGCCATGAAAGTATTTGAGGCACTGTTTCCCACGTACGGGAACAAATATGGCTTCGCATCTTTCCTCGCACGCACGAAAAATGATATGTACCGCGATCCGAAGCGGGCCGTACTGCTCGCGCGTGAAGTGTGTGCGATGCAAGAAAATGGCGGAACCCGATATGATCGGGAACTGCTTGCAATAACACTCGCATCGGATGGCGAATTCGACGAAGCGATACAAGAAGCAGAAAACGCACTCAACCTTCCTGCGGCCAATAGTGCCTCAGAAGATAAGGACCAAGAGCGCATCAATGTCTTCATCGGAAGATGCAAAGAGAAACAATTCAAATTTGCGTCACACTACTAACGAGCCCTAGCGTTCAGCAGACACTGCTAACACCGTCCTCCCCCGAAAGGTGGGAGGATTTTTTATAGAAGACGTGTTCCCCTCTCCCATCGGGGGAGGGGCTAGGGGAGGGGGAGGTTGTTCAGAAGAAGGCAATATCTTCATGAAAAACGCCCGCAACAAATCGAAATATGCATCTTCAAATCACAATTATTTTTATTTGATCAATGTGCCTAAACCAATTTCTCATAATCGTGCGCCAACATCTGTGCGTTGATGCGACGAATGAGTTCCATCACCACACCGACGATAATGATAAGCCCCGAACCCGAGATCAAAAGATTTTGTGAATCGAGGGCGGAGAACTTTGTGAAGATGAGCGGGATGATTGCAACAAGGCCGAGGAAGATACCACCCCACACATTGAGGCGAAGACTTGTCTTTTCGAGCATCTCGGCTGTCTGCTTACCAGGTCGCATACCGGGGATAAACCCGCCGCGCTTCTGGATACTCTCGGCGATATCGGCGGGCTTGAAGGTGACAGACACGTAGAAGAACGTGAACGCCATGACGAGTGCGAAGTAGAGCAGGATATAGACGTAGCTTGGGTTACTCGCATTCAGGTACGTATTGATGAATTCTACGACACGCTGAAAGTTGGGGGCCGTCTGCAGGAACTGGGCGATAATGGCAGGGAGTGTAATGAGTGATACCGCAAAGATGATCGGCACCATGCCGGCCTGGTTGAGGCGAACGGGAATACCGCCCTGTACACCGCGACCGGCACCCTGGTTTGCGTAGGTGATGGGGATGAGGCGATGTGCATCGGTAAAGAGCACGACCGCAACAAGGAGAGCGAGGCTGACGATGGCAAAGAGTGCGAATGCACCGCGCTGACTGTCACCGGCTACCATCATCGCACCGATCTGTGTGGGAATACTGGAAACGATACCCGTGAAGATCAGGAGTGAAATACCGTTACCAATCCCCTTCTCGGTGATGATTTCACCAAGCCACATGAGGAACATGGAACCTGCCGTCACAAAGAGCATGGGGAGTAGCACGCCCGGGAATGTCGTATCGATAAGGGGAATGCCGCCGCGGCTAAGGAGAATGAGGAATCCGTAGCTCTGGATGAATGAAAGCGGCAACGACAACCAACGCATGTAACGATTGAGCTGCTGCTGACCCTGCTGACCCTCTTTGCTGAGCGCCTCGAGCTTGGGGAAGATAACCGTGCAAAGCTGAATGATAATGGACGCGTTGATGTACGGAGCGAGTCCCAGCATCATCACCGAAAAGTTATCGACTGCTCCACCTGTAAGTGCGGCAAATACCCCGACGAGTCCGCCGGATGAGCGAGAGTCGAGGAACTGTTTGAGTGCGAAGGGATCGGTACCCGGCACCGGGAGGTGCGCGGTGATGCGATAGATAATGAGTAGTCCGAGCGTCACAAGAATTCTGCGTCGCAGATCCTCGGTGTGCCAGAGCTGTCGGAGGTAGGTGAACATAGATTATCAGGAGTCAGGAATCAGGATTCAGCTTTCAGAACGAAGTGTATCTCTGACCATCATTTAATCAATGTAATGGAGCCACCTGCTTTCTTGACTGCTTCAATGGCGGACTTGGACGCGGCATGCGCCTCAACGGAAATTTTCTTGGTGAGTGTTCCTGTGGAAAGCACTTTGACCAGCTTACCCGTATGGGCGAGTCGGCGCGCTGCAAGATCCGCAAGTGTGTAGGTGCCTTCTGGCAACCTGTCGAGTGCCTTGAGTGTCACGACTTCATAGCTGACTCTGCGAGGATGCGTGAAGCCGTGGAGTTTTGGCTGACGAATCAAAAGTGGCATCTGACCTCCTTCAAAACCGAAGTTGCGGCCTTTACCGGCCCTGGCTTGCTGTCCTTTGGTTCCGCGACCGGCTGTCGTACCGCCGCCGGCACTGTTGCCGCGGGCGACGCGCTTGCGCTTTTTGGTGGAACCCGATGCTGGGCGGATAGAATGAAGCATAGAGAAAATGGAACCGGAAACCTTCCACGAAGGTCGGGGCGTTATAGTACGATCCATATTCGCCTTTCACAAGGGTATTTCGTCGCTTTTAGCCGATTCGGGTGGCAGGATAAATTGCTAATATTACAAAATTATTATATAATAATCTATTAGAACACAAAAACTCATTTTTCGGCTTGTCATAGGGCTCCTACTGCTGCCATGCATCGTTGGGAGCGTCTCGGCTGCTATGAAGCCTGCAACGAGAGCCGAGGTCATCCGATCCGTGATTCTGGCTCAAACGCCAAATATCCCGGTAATCCGCAATATCGGACAATTCCCCGATGTCCCGATCGGGCATCCGTTTGAAGCGTATCTGCTCTATGCGGAGCATCGCGGTATTATCCAAGCGGATCAGGAAAAGCTGCTTCACCCCTACCGTCCGGTGAGCCGGGCAGAATTACTCGTGATGCTCGCGCGGACATGGCAACTAACCCTTTCCTCTTCTTCCCCGTATATCGATATCCCCAAGGGGAGTTGGTACGAACAGTACGCGGGGCTGGCCGCGAGTTACCATCTGTTTGCAACAGAGGAACCGAATACATTGGAACCGGAATCACTCGTCAGCCCAATCGAGGTAGACCGCGCGCTCATTATTCTACAAACATTCAGAGGAAACGATACACAAGGATTACGATTGGATGACGGTATGACTGCCATGAATATTCAGCCCGCGCTCTATACCGTAAGTTCGGTGCGCAGACAGAAAGTAAAACTTGTTGCAGCCGAGGAAGTTGTCCGCGTCCCGCTTGTTCGCAGAACCGCATTGCCACTCAGCGTCACCGATCAACGCGCGACGATTCTGCAGATGGTGAACGGTATCCGCCTCGAACATGGACTGAAGCCGCTCGTGCATGACATGCGACTGGAAGCATCGGCACAGGAATATGCCGACCGCATGGCACGCGACGGATTTTTTGCGCACATCGACCCCGAAGGTAAAGAAATCCGTGACCGCATGAAAGCAACCGGCTACTACGATCGATCGTTCTACCACTCGTGTAACTGCTTACGGGGATTCGCCTTGGGGGAAAATTTGGCGAAGGGACAGAAGAGCGCGAAAGAAGCGGTGGACGATTGGATGAAATCGACTGAACACCGGGCCGCTATTTTGAACCCTGCTTATAGTGATACGGGGATTGGTTTGAATGCGGGTATTTGGGTGCAGCATTTTGGGGGGATACTGCTGCCGCACTAAAAAAACTCATAGTATGGCTGATTTTGAACACATCGACGGCCCTGAGAACGAAAAGCTGACTAAACAAAGATTCGAACGTCCTGCAGAAGCCAACGACCCGATTCTGGGAGAAATCGATCGGGAAACAGGAGCGGTCTCGACATTAAACTCGACGGAAATTCTGGACGATGGCCGCGATTTTTTTGCGCAACTGGAACACCAGATCGAACATGCGGAAAAAAGTATCCATATAAACGTATTCATCTGGTCGCCGGATAGTACGGGCAAAAAGATCGCCGAAAAAATCATCGAAGCTAAAAAGGCGAACCCCAAACTCGAGATCGACATACATGTCGACCTTCTGGGATCTCTTCTGCTCGGGTGCAAAGATTCACTAAAAGAACAAAGCGGCGCGATTGCCTGGGAGTTGCCAAGTCTGCTGTATCGTCACGGGCTCTTTCATCTGAGTTCGAAAATACCGGACCTCATTAAAGATCCCACGCAAATGTATGCACTCCCGCCGGAAGATCAGCGAAAGATCGAAAAACTTCTCGGTGATATTATGACGAAAGATCGATTGCTACGCGCGAATCCAGTCCTGAAAATACTTGAACCATATCTTACAATCGAGAATAATCCTCTATCGCAGCTGGACCATTCGAAGTTGTTTGCATTCGATGACACATCTATTTTCACCGGAGGCATGAACATCGGTGATGAGTATTCGGGCGGATATGAACGAGGGGAAGGTTGGAGCGGCAAAATACAGAAAGACTATTGGAAGGATTACATGATCAAAACAAAGGGGCCCGCCACGGCCGTTCAACGCAATATCGGATTTCGCAAATATGATCCGATCCCTGCCAATGCAGCAGAACCGCGACTCACATCCGTGCGTGTACTTCATAACCAGCCGAGCAGCACGCCGCTCCAAGAACCGAGGCAAAAGCAGATCACGTTCGCCATGAAATCATTGATACAAAACGCGAAAAAAGAAATCCTTCTGGAACATGCCTACATCATGGACCAGGGAATGGTTGATCTCCTGAAAGAAGCGGCAGGACGAAATGTCACCGTGCGGATCGTCCGGAGTGCGGAGCAAAACAAATACACGGAAGGTGCAAATGAACGGCATTTCAAGCAATTGGAAGGAATTGACGGAATAACCATCGTGGGGACAGCAAGAGTGCTCCATACGAAACTGATGGTCGTTGACGCGAAATACGCCCTGATCGGATCTGCGAATATGACGAAAGAATCACTCCACCATCATGAAGAGCTTTCCCTGCTGATTGACCATTCTCCATTGATTGAACGGCTGACGACGGGCATTGAACGGCAGTTTGAAGAGGAATTGGTGGCCGGAGAATGATTTTGACAGTGCGTGGAGCTTTGCGGGGGAACTTTATAAAATTTCATGAATCTGCTATACTTTATAAAGTTTCATATGATGACCACCCCCGAGCTTCTGCAGGCTCTTATCCAAATTTCCGGCTTTAGTCAGACTGATTTGGCGGAAACGCTTGGCGTGTCTTTTGTAACACTGAACAGATGGCTGCATGGCAAAGCCATACCTCGAAAAAAAGCATCGAAGCGCATTGAGGCGCTGTTCATGGAATATACGGGCCAAAAAATAATTCCTGAAGACGCACTGATCGCAAAAAAAATCCTGATGAACATCGAAGGAAATACGATAAAAAACCCTCTTCAGATAATTGTCGATCATCCGGATATCCGCGACCAACTCGTGCTCGTGCTCACTTATACATCCAACTCCATTGAAGGAAGCACTTTGACGGAAGCGGAAACCGCCGTCGTGCTCTTCCAGAATGGGACATTGCCCGATAAAACATTGATCGAACAATTGGAGGCGAAAAATCACCAAACGGCTCTGACGTATCTTTTTCGACATCTATCGGAGAAAAAACCCATTGATGAGGCATTGATTCTGAGGCTCCACGCGATACTGATGAACGGTATCATGGCTGATGCCGGATTCTACCGTCGTCATGGCGTACGCATCGTCGGAGCGGATCTCCCGACCGCGAATCATCTGAAAGTTCCGACGCTCATGGAAGAACTGATTGCCGATCTCCGGCATCAGCACACAGACATCATCGCGCATACGGCTTCCATCCATGCCCGCTTTGAACAGATTCATCCTTTTTCCGACGGGAACGGACGAATCGGGCGATTGCTTATGCATGCGATGTTTCTGCAAAAAAATCTTCCACCAGCAGTGATCCGACCCGAACAAAAACGGCTCTATTATTCTTCGCTCAATACGGCACAGAAAAAGGAGGATACGAGTCTGCTACAAGATTTCCTTTGTGATGCCGTGCTGGAGGGGTGGGAATTTCTCAGGCAAGAGTAGTAATCCCTCATATACATACACTGGAATCGGGCTGAATGCGGGTATGTGGGTGCAGCATTTTGGGGCGGTGATTTTGCCGTGACATTAAAAAAGACCCGGGGCGTAACCCCCGGGCCTCATGCAATCACTGTTGATTGCGCTGGACCACTGTCGTGTTATTCGGCAGTGATCGGCATTTTTTCCCACTTGGCACACAACGTGCGGACCTCGTCCGCGATGGCACGCGGATTGCCGTTCATGCGCTCCGACACCCACCCAGCGATGTAGTTCATCTCCTTTTCGGCGTCGAAATCGGAATTGCCGGAAGCCTGCGCATCCGGGTTCACGAGCATCATGCTGAAGCCTGGGAAGATGGGAATCTCCGTTACTGCAGCAAGTGCGCCAGCCTTCTCCTCTGCGAGACGGAAGAGCGACATCGCTACCACTGTCGACATGTCGTCAACACCGCGTTCCAGGCACGCAACTACATGTTGCATCGTATGCCCGAGGCATGGGCAGTCAGGAGCATGCTTCTTTGTTGCCAAGAACCGCAGGAAGAGCGGCGCAAAATCCGCGGCCTTGTCCAGCAGCCGCCTCTGGCGCGCTTCCAAGACTTCCTTCTTTTCGAGGCCAAGTCGACGGAAGAATGTCGTGACCTCCACGCGCCCCTGGTCGATCTCGTGACGAATGGCGCGTGTTGAAAACTTGATACCTGCTTGCTGCAGGCGGCGGATCATGGACTCCAAGTCCGGCGACACCGAGACCTGGATACGCTCGAGCAATCCGTCACTCAGTTGCGCGCCCAAGATCTGTGAAAGTCTGTGACCGAGTTCGAACACTTCCAAGATCGACTCCACGGGGAAGCCCGTGTCGCTTTCATCAAGGATCCTGGAACCGACAATCGCGCAGGCTTCCGCAAGGGAATTCTCGTTGAGAACAGGCAATTCCTCCAAGATGCGAACAACGCGGTTAGCAACCACCAAGTCTTTCGCGTACACCAAGTCTGTCGTCTGCTCATCGATCACTTGTCCATCTGACCCGCAGATGCGGAGACAGAGGGACAAAACACCATCGACACCTTGCCACGTCACAGTCCGTGTGGCGTTCTGTTTCAGCTTCCCCGAGGTGAATTCCACCTCTCGGGGACCCGACTCGAACAACATAACCGCATTCCGATCAGTCATGGGCGATGCTCCTTAAAGCACGTGTGTAGATTCGTCCTTTGTGTACCAATCAACGTCGGTCGTATGCCGGCTTCCTTTCTAAGCCATTGGGGAAAAGATCCACTCGTGTCCCGTAAACCCTGAACCCTGATCGGGTCTTTTCCCTGTGCAACAACGAAAGAGAGCTGCAAAGTAGGAGTGTCAACCTCTACCGCT
>JAYUSS010000146.1:0-9594 GCA_043755535.1 Candidatus Peregrinibacteria bacterium
CTCTTTGTGGATGTGTTTCGTCATACGAATAGCCTACCCCCTCCACCTGACGACCGCCCGCAGCAAGCTGACGGGGTATTCCTCCTAGGGGAATAAAAATGCCGCAAATGCCGCCATGGCGGTAAAGGTGAGCGGGTAATAATTGCGTTTACGCATAGGAAGAAGGGGAAGAAGAAGGGGAAGAAGACGGAGAAGTGAACTTTTCCGTACAGTCTCTGGACGCGCCAAAAGAACCTGTATTACCGAAAAATGTCGGGAAAGTATTTCTACCTTCTCCTTGTATGGCATTTTATTGGTATCTCAAGATGTCACCGACTTCACTACAGCAAACGCTTTATCTGCATCTGCGTCGGACACGACAAACGTGATTTCCGTAAAGTGTGAGACGATTTGATACACACTGATATTTTTCCATGCGAGTGCTTGGACGAACGGCGCGAAGATACCTGGAATATCCATCACCTCGGGTGGCATGCGCACGCTGATGACTGATAAGCCCGGGTACTCTGCCACCAGCTTTTCACTCGAAGCGGATTTTTTTAAGGCAGCCTTACAACTTTCGCTGATCACGAACGACGACTCACGTGAACCCTGTGCGAATTGTAAAAATGCATCCTGGTCCGTCGCAAGCGTGATCATTTTTTGATGAACTGACTGCAGCGACGGCGAGTTGTGGTAAATGCAGATCACCAGACCGCTACGCAGACTGATGTTATGGATGGCGTGTTGACCTGCATGACCTGGATGAGTTTTGCGTAGCTCTGCCGCATGACGCTTGAGTGCGATGGTTACCGCACCTTCAGTCACCGGCTCAAAAAGAATACCTTCGACAAGAGGCATGATCTTTCGTGCAATCGCGCTATAGTTCACAATCTCCTGCAGAATTGCCTCTCCGTAGAGAGGAGAATTGGCAATCGTCTGCTCTACGGCTTGGGCAATCGTAATCATGATTCGATGATACATAGTTGTATGAATTCATACAATAGTATTATTTTCATACAAAATAACGCAAAAATTTAACTTCAAAGGTACAGATACGTATGGTGGGGTCGATTTCTTTCCCCCTACCCCCATGAATGCTCTCACCTCCACGCTCGGATACCCCCGCATCGGGGAAAATCGTGAACTCAAGAAAGGATTAGAAGAGTATTGGTCCGGCAAAACAAGCAGCGAAGATCTTACGGATACTGCTCGGGCGATCAGACAAAAAAACTGGCTGTCTCAAAGAGATGTCGGTATTGACCTGATCGCGAGCAATGATTTTAGTCTGTACGATCATGTACTCGATACCACATGCTTGGTGGGCGCCATACCGGAGCGATTCCATCACACGCACGGCAAGCATGTTTCGCTTGAGACGTATTTTGCACTGGCACGCGGGTCGAACAATCCCGAAGAAATCTGCTGTGCAACCCACAGCGCAATTGGCGGAGTAGTCGCACAGGGGCTGCACAAATGGTTCGATACGAACTATCACTACCTCGTCCCCGAATTCCGCAAAGACCAGCGCTTTGCACTATCTTCGCTTAAACCTCTACGGGAGTTCAATGAAGCGAAGGAGCTGGAGTTGATCACCAAGCCTGTGCTGCTTGGTCCGGTTTCTTATCTTTTACTTGGTAAGTGCGAAGGAGAACCCTTTGATCGCTTAGAACTTCTTGATCGGCTCCTTCCGGTCTACGGAGAAATTCTGGGAAAATTGAATGAGAGCGGAGCGAAGTGGATTCAGCTCGATGAACCGACGTTAGCTCTTGATCTGTCGGATAATGAACGACGTGCATTCGGTCGTGCATACGAGCGTCTGAAAGCTGATGCAGGCGATCCCAAACTTCTGCTTGGAACATATTTTGGAGAACTGCGTGAAAACTTGGACATTGCCCTGTCACTCCCCGTTGATGCCGTACACTTGGATGCGGTCGAGGCACGAGAAGAAACAGTGAAAGCAATTGATACATTTCCTGCCAAGAAAACTCTGTCGGTGGGAATCGTCGATGGGCGAAATGTGTGGAAAAATGATATTCACCGTTCATTGGAACTTCTCAAGTATGCAAAGGAGAAGCTCGGCAATGACCGTCTGATCATCGCACCATCCAGTTCACTTCTGCATGTGCCCTACGATGCGAAGCGAGAACATCTGCCGGAATTATCGTCGCGTCTTGCCTTTGCAAAGCAAAAACTACAGGAGTTAGAAATCTTGCAACGTGCGCTTGCCGATGACAAAGGCACACTTCCTTTAAACGAGACACGTGAAACAACAAATAATTCTTTAACCGGAGGCCTGACTCTTCAAGAGCTTTCATCTGTTCCTTATAGAAGTTCGAAGAATACTCGACGGACAGCGCAGCAAGATCTCGATTTGCCGTCTCTTCCGACAACCACGATCGGGTCATTCCCACAGACAAAAGAAATTCGATCGGCACGAGCACGTCTGAGTAAGGGGAATTTGTCTCATGCCGACTACGATGCATTTATCCGCGCCGAAGTAGCCGATGTGATCGCAAAGCAGGAAGAGATCGGACTCGATGTGCTTGTCCACGGTGAAAGCGAGCGAAACGATATGACCCAGTTCTTCGCGGAGCAGCTTGATGGAATCACCTGCACAGAAAACGGCTGGGTGCAGAGTTTCGGTTCCCGCTATGTTCGCCCTCCTATCATCCACAATCAAGTAAAGCGTACAAAACCTCTGACAGTCGAACTTGCGACGTACGCACAATCCCTTACCGATAAACCTGTGAAGGGAATGCTGACTGGACCTCTCACTGTATTCCACTGGAGTTACCCGCCTGAAAATACACCAGCATCACAAGTCTGCAGCCAGATTGCACTCGCCATTCGTGACGAAGTGAAAGATTTGGAAGCTGCAGGGATTCGCATTATTCAGATTGATGAACCCGCGCTCCGTGAGGGTCTGCCACTACGCAAAGACAAACAGCAGCAATACTTTGACTGGGCTACAGCGTGCTTCCGTTTAGCAGCATCCGGTGCGAGTGATAAAACACAGATACACACGCACACCTGTTACGGCGATGTGCGCGATATTCTGCCGGTCCTTAAAGATCTCGATGTCGATGTGATCTCCATCGAAGCTGCTCGCTCGCGATTGTCATTCCTGGATGCACTGCAATCTGTCGAACTGCCTTGCGCAATCGGACCCGGTGTGTGGGATATCCACTCTCCACGTGTTCCGAGCACCGAAGAACTTGTTGCCCTCATCAAATTGGCTCGATCTTTCGTTCCCGATGCTGATTTATGGATCAACCCCGATTGTGGACTCAAGACGCGTAAGGCCGAAGAAGTGTGGCAAGCGCTCAGGCATTTGGTAGAAGCGACAAAGATTGTTCGATCTTCCCTAACGTAACTATGAGTGAAACATTCATTGAACTTGTGCCGCGGTCCGAAGCCTCACTCCAGGCGTCGATGAAGGAGCTAGAGGCTTCGGGCATAGCGTTCGACGGCTATAACATTCCGGAGTTTGTGCGAGCAAACGGCACATACTTGTCACCGGAGCAGATTATGAAACTTCGATTTATAGAAAGTATAAATCCCAACAAGCAGCTCGCGATCCACATGCGAACGCGGGATGCATCCGTCACTGACACAATCAGCCGTCTTGAATCTGCTGCAGCACATGCGGTAAATACCATCTTGCTCGTGACAGGTGACCCTGCAAAAAAATCTAATGGCTGCACCCATGCACACGATGTGCTGGATGCGATGGCGGAATCCCCTCTCGGTCTTGCAGTCGCAGCGGACCTCTACCAAAAAAACTGGGGTCGATGGGAGAATAAAATTCCCGCATTGAGGCGCGGCATTGCAACGTCTGTCTTTACGCAACCCATCTTCCATCCGTCGATGTTGGATGTGGTTCGATCCACGATCAACGATCTTGTCCGCCCAGAAAAAGTATACGCCGGCATCACATGGATGACGTCTCATGCCAGCAGAAGGTACTGGCACGAGAAAAATAACGTGCCGCTTGCACATCTTGCGGGTGGAGTGCTCGATTCGCATATTACCCATAACAGCATGAAGCAGGCAGCCGACGTACTGCGTGCAACGAGACAGCAAGGCCTCTCGACGTACATCATGCTTATGCGTGGGACCGTTCGTCAGCTGGAAATAATCATGAACATGTCCGAGAATTTGCAGGAGTATTGAATCATTCCGGATACGCCTCTCTGCTTTCCACCACGATTTTTACACAAGAAGATTGATTCTCACGCAGGAGATCGGGGCAAAGCTCTTCACCTTTTTGAGCGGATGCATAGTGCACCACGTAGTAACTGGTCATCCCTTCGATGCAGTAATGTCGCTTTTCTTCTTGCACATGCATACACACATCCTCGGCCAAGAGCGGACTGGCGATGAAAAATTTCATCGCGGCACTGCCGACACCTTTAATGCACGCATCGCGCGGACCTGTCGGTACATCATTCATGCACCAAGAAATCAGATCCTGATACGCGCCTTTATGCAGACTCAAAAAATAACGCGGTGCATACAGTGCGCACACTCCTTCATCAACGGGGTTCTGTCCACGGCAAGCCACAAATGGATCTTCGGGGTCCAGCAATGCTGATTTATGGAAGCGGGTGTCTGTTTCGAAATGCTCCATAAACACACCTTCGGCGCATTGAATGCGTTGGAATGATTGATTGAATTTGTTGCAGAGTGAAACCGCATACGGAAGATCATTATTGGTTTTGTACATGATGCCGTGACCGACGCCATGGAAACATTTGCGTGAGTCTGTGGGGCAAATCGTAGGTAATGCGGTTTCGATATCGTGAATGCGATCCAGATGCGTTTCAACAATGCCGTGAATGTACCCCGATCCGCAGAAGTCATCCTCAAAACGGAACGCATCGTCGAAGCCGTATTTTTCATACGCCGCATGGCCAATTTCGTGCGATAAACCGTGACAAAGCGATGCAAGATCGGGCTCTTCTTCCAGCACAGATCGAAAGAGTAAAAATGCAGCGGATGGATCTTCTTCCTTTACGAGCACTTCGAGCTCCTCGCTCACTTCGTCATAGCGCGCCATAACAGGATCAACAAAACCCGAGGGTACCGATGAGCATCCTGTCAGAATGAGGAGAAAGAGCCCGAGAAGTATGTGTGGATAGGACATTCGGACGAGATAGTACCACGTACATACCCATAAAAACCTATGAATCATGCAAAGCCCCCTTTCCATGGAACTGTTTTTCTGATACCGTCTTGTCACGTATTTTTCGACGTTTTCCGTATGTCTCAGCCTCTCTTTCGAACACCGCGTGGCACCAATGACCTCCTTCCGGAGGATCACCAGTATCACACGTACATTAAAAAGGCTGTGCGTCACCGTGCCCGCCAAGCCGGCTTTAAGCGTATTGATCCGCCGATCTATGAGAATCGTGCGATTTTTGAACGAGGTATCGGGGCGCACACGGACATTGTGGAAAAAGAATTGTTCCTCGTTACGTCCAAACAAAAGAGTGATGAAACCGCGGAACTTTCGCTACGCCCAGAGTTCACTGCGGGAATTTGCCGTGCATACATCGAGCACGGCATGCAGCAATTGCCTCAACCTGTGCAATTGTACTCGATCGGTCCGTGCTTCCGTCACGATCGTCCCCAGAAAGGTCGCTACCGCCAATTCCACCAGTTCGACTTCGAAATCATCGGACTCAAGGATGCATCACTCGATGCGCAGCTGATTCAGGTGAATTCAAAGATTTTCGAAGATCTTCGCATCAGCGACCGTCTGACGTTGCAAATCAATAACGTCGGAACCAGTGAGAACCGTCAGGCTTTCTGCCAAGCTCTCAAGGATTTCTTCATCGGTAAAGAGCGTAACCTTCCTGAGCTCGACAGGCAGCGTTTGGATTATAACCCACTGCGCTTGCTCGATTCCAAAGAGGAAGACACGCGAATCCTATTAAAGAATGCACCTAAACTTGAGCAGTTCGTCGATGATGAATCACGCACCTACCATGAAACGGTACTCGAGTACCTCGAAGCGCTTTCAATCCCGTACATTAAAAACGAAAGTCTGGTTCGCGGACTCGACTACTACAACCAGACGGTCTTTGAATTCTGGGACAGTTCAACAGGAGCGCAGAACGCCGTTGGTGGAGGCGGCCGTTACGACAGTCTGATGGAACTACTGGGAGGACATGCAACCCCCGGCCTTGGCTCTGCCTGCGGTATGGAGCGCATTATTTGGCATATGAAAGAATCCGGCATCAAAGCCCCGGACAAAGATCAGGTCGATGTCTTTGTGGCACAGCTTGGTTCTGAAGCGAAAAAAACATGCTTACAGCTGATCACGAAGCTTCGCGATGCAGGCGTCCACACGGTGGGAGCACTCGGCGAAGCGAGCCTCAAGAGCCAGATGCGCTTGGCAGATAAGTTCGCCTCTCGTTACACATTGCTGCTCGGCAAAATGGAAGTGAAGGAGGGCACGATCATTCTTCGCGACATGAAGGCCGGCAAGCAGAAGCAGATCCCTTTTAAGGACACGCTCAAGACGGTGGTAAAGTTACTTGGTGAGAAAAATCTGGATACCTACAGTCTCACCGATCACTTGGGGAATATTATTGATAAAGGTGAGTAATCACTGTCATCCTTCGACAAGCTCAGGGTGACAGCAATTGCCTTAAATATCGAGATCTTTCACGTTTTTGGCGTGAGTCTGAATAAATTTGCGACGAGGAGCAACTTCGCTACCCATCAGCGTCGTAAAGACTGCGTCTGCTTTTTCCGCATCGTCGCTGGTTACCTGCAGCATCAAGCGGTTTTCGGGGTTAAGCGTCGTATCCCACAATTGCTCCGGGTTCATTTCTCCAAGTCCTTTGTAGCGCTGAATATTGACGCGAGCATTGGATGGCTTCTTCTTTGCACCCTTTGTCGTCTCCTCTGAATCCTCTGAGTCTTCTGAGTCTTCTGGTTCCTCCGTCCCCTCTTCTGATTCTTGAATTTCACCGCTTACACCCCATTCGGTGAGGATATCCTCCTTCTGCTCGTCATTGAATGCATAGCGGACGTCTTTCCCTTTCTGCATTTTATACAAAGGCGGTTGAGCGATGTAAATGTGACCGCGCTCGATGAGTTCGGGGTAGTACCGGAAGATCAGGGTCAAAAGCAGTGTACGAATGTGCGCACCGTCGACGTCAGCATCGGTCATCAGCACGATACGGTGGTAGCGCAGTTTCGATAAATCCTTCACTTCGCCGATGCCGATTCCAAGCGCAATGATCAGCGCTTTCACTTCGTTGTTGCCAAGCATTTTATCCAGACGTGCCTGTTCAACGTTCAGGATTTTTCCCTTGAGAGGAAGAATCGCCTGGAACTCACGATTGCGACCCTGCTTGGCAGAGCCACCGGCGGAGTCTCCCTCAACAATGTAGATTTCACTCTGGGACGGATCGCGACTGGAACAGTCGGCAAGTTTTCCCGGGAGCGTCATACCTTCCAATGCTCCTTTGCGAATCACACTATCACGTGCAGCTCTGGCTGCCATGCGAGCGCGAGCGGCTAGCAGACACTTGCCGACAATGTCTTTCGCTTCACCCGGGTGCTCTTCCATGTAGAGCGAAAGTTTCTCGTTCACGACGGTCTCGACTGCGGTCTTCATTTCTGCGTTGCCGAGTTTGCCTTTGGTCTGACCTTCGAACTGCGGCTCGCGGAGCCTCACAGAAATAACGGCAGTGAGTCCTTCGCGGACGTCATCGGCGGTCAGGTTCTCTTCCTTCTCTTTGAGGATTTCATACTTACGTGCATAAGCGTTGATCGTGCGGGTAAGGGCAGCCTTAAAACCCGTGAGGTGGTGACCACCTTCTGCTGTGTGGATGTTGTTGGCAAAGCTGAGCACATGCTCCTGGAAGGTCTGCGTGTATTGGAGAGCGACTTCCACCTGTCCGTCCGGCGTGTCTTTCTCGAAGGCGATCGGCGTTCCGATCTTTTCCTTGGATTCATTGAGGTGACTTACATAGGCACCGATTCCTCCTTCGAAGGAGAAGCGATACAAACGAGGGAACTGCAAATCCCCTTCCGGGCGAACACTGCGAGCATCCATTACGCCGAGCGTGATTCCTTTAGTGAGGTATGCCTGCTGGCGGAAACGCGTGAGCATGAGCTCTAAACTAAATTCGAGCGTGTCGAAAATTTCATCATCAGGCATGAAGGTGATGATCGTTCCACGCTTATCGGTCTTGCCGACTTTCTTCACATCTGCCTGAGGCTTACCCCTCTTATATTCCTGCACATGTATTGCACCATCGCGGTGGACTTCTGCCTTCATATCAATAGAGAGCGCGTTCACGACAGACGAACCAACCCCGTGCAAACCTCCGGAGACTTTATAGCCACTTCCCTCTCCGCCGAATTTTCCACCCGCGTGGAGCGTTGTGAGTACCACTTCGAGTGCGGATTTTTTGGCAGTCGGGTGCATGTCGACCGGAATACCGCGTCCGTTATCTTCGACGGTAATGGACCCGTTATCGTTGAGTGTCACAAGAATCGTATTCGCATGCCCCGCCATCGCTTCGTCGATGGAGTTATCCACAATTTCCCACACCAAGTGATGAAGTCCGCGCACATCGGTAGAACCGATGTACATACCCGGGCGCTTACGCACGGGTTCGAGTCCCTCCAGGACCTGTATTTGCGCAGCACCGTAGTTCTGTTCGGGGGTCATACGTAAGAGTGACAACCTCCGCGTTTGCGGAGACGGTAAATATGGTCTGATTCTAGCGAATTACAGGCCATTTTCCACTTTTTTCGAGCCCGCTCCAAAGCATTGATTTGACAATAAATTTAATATGATTCTTTACATATTTTCAAATGATCTTGAATGCACGTCACGTCTCCTCTAAACCAATGGTGCTGGTCATTCATCCACCCCTTCTGGAAGGAGTCAGAGCTATGAAACTGATGATGCTGGTTCTGTTCTGGTATGCATTAATGTACGTCTTGTGCTGCTATATGCAGTACTACACGTACGCAGACTGCGTGACAGGATGGAAAAAGCTATTCCGCACACTCTGGGACACCGCAATCGGTATGCCGCGTGCAGTGGTCGAAGTGCCCGATGTTGCGATTGCCTTCATGCTGGTGATGCTGCTTCCAACCGGGAACTTCGCACTATTCCTCTATGGGTACCCAACCTGGGGATGTGTGATGATCGCCTTGTTTGTTGGAAGCGTGATCTGCGCAAAGTCTCTGGTGGCAAAAAAGATGAAAAAAGGGCCCATCTGACCGGAGACATGACCAACCGCCGAATTCGCCGGAACTCGGCATCCTACAAATCCTCGCTCACTCGTACCGAGCGGGGATTTTTAAAACAAAAAAAGATCCATCTTTGGATCTTGGAGTTTGGTCCTTGCCTGCCCATCCGTAGCTTGAAAGCGAAGACGGGTGATTTGGATCTTGGTCCTCCCGACTTCTGCCATTTTGATTGCAAAAAATATTTATGGCTTTTGTAAGCCAAAATAATGATATTGAAACTGCATTTTCATGCACTACTGTCCCGTTAAAGTAGCCCCATTTGCAGGGGTGCAGCTCTCGCCAGCGCACGGGAAACGGTTTTTGGGGTGAAGTTCAGCAGGTCGATAA
>JAYUSS010000147.1:0-3136 GCA_043755535.1 Candidatus Peregrinibacteria bacterium
ATTTGACATAGTTGTCCATTCTATGTTTTAGAGAAAAATGGATCAACTGAAAGTGGCTGCGCTAAAGCGCAGGGATTTGGACCGGGGCGGGGACATTAAACATAGCAACAATATCAAAACTTATATGATTGTCATATCAGGAAAATAGCCATTCATGCTTTATACTAGGCGACTATCCCTTTGCGACTAGTACATGATCTTTTATAATTTCCCCACCATGGCAAGGCTCCTCGATTTAACAAAAAGATACCATTTTTTGTTAAATGACTATTAAGTTAAGGCACAGAATGGTGTTTCTTCCTTTTCAAGACAGGCCAACAGCAATCGCTCGATACGCTGCAGAATGACCCGGCTGTTCAGGCGATGCAGCAGCCGAAATCGCCGGTGTATTTAACGGTGGGGGATTCCACGAGCTTGCAGTATGATATTCGATGAAAACATTATCCATCTGCTAGCATCAGACCATGGAGGAAAAGACAACAAACCGCCGCTTTTGGATTCTGCTGATTATTGGAATAGTCATCGCATCCGGTCTTCTATACGGGTTAAAGCTGTCGAGTGAGTTCGTGCTGTGGGATGATGATTATCTTATTCAGGAAAATCCCGCAATCCGCGGCCTGAATTTTGCAAATCTGAAGATGATTTTTACCACGTACGATCCTGAACTGTACATTCCAGTTACATTGTTCACGTATCAACTGAATTATCTCATTGGAGGTCTTCATCCCTTTATCTATCATTTCACAAATCTTCTGTTCCATATATTCAACGCTCTTCTTGTGAGTATTATCGCATGGTATCTCTCAAGAGAAGACCGCTGGATCACCTGTATGGCAGGGCTCCTGTTTGCAGTGCTCCCGCTCCACACCGAAACAGTCATGTGGGCATCTGCCCGTAAAGACGTGCTCGCTGCATTTTTTGCTCTTGCCTCCGTATGGATGTATTTCCTCTATCATACACGTTCATCACGTTTCTTCTTTTTCCTCAGTGTCGTTTCGTTTTTGTTAGGTTTACTCTCGAAAATTAGCATCGTCGCGCTGCCGCTTATTCTCATTCTTATCGATTGGTTGGAGCATAGGCCCATAGACAGGAATTCCCTCGTTGAAAAACTCCCATTCTTTGCATTGAGCTTAATTTTTGGCGTTGTTGCACTTTTTGGAAAGAGCGAACAAGTGATTTCTTCGACATTCATGGAGACGGTGCTGGTGGGGATTGCTACGGTACTATTGTCTATTGGAAGGATGATCGTTCCCGTGGGTCTCTCCCCGCTGTATCCCTATACGGGCAATATTTCCCTGGGATCATCCATATTTTTTCTGCCGCTGATTTTCTTCGCAGTCATCTGCGTCTTGGTTTTTCTTTTCCGGAAAAAATCGCGCATGCCTGTTGTCGTGCTGTTATCATTTCTCCTTTTTCTTGCTCCCAGTTTTGTTAATTTTCGCAAGGGAGAGGGGGATATCTATCTCGGTTCAGATCGGTATGCGTATCTCGCTTCCGTTCCGGTGATTCTGCTGATTATCACATTTTTCCGATATGAGCGTTCTCGCTTGCCGCGCAGGGCAATCGATGCGATACTCATGCTCGTCATCATCCTGTACGCATTCGTTTCGTTTCGGCAGGCAGATGTCTGGCATGACAGCAAAACCCTGTTCACCCATGTTCTCGCTGTGTATCCGGAATCCGAAGCAGCTGAACATAATTTGGGAAGCATCTATCAAAAAGAGGGAGATTTTGCGAAGGCGATGCAGCATTACCGTCTGGCGATTGCTATCGCGCCCAAGTCGGTGACGTATGCCAATATAGGAGATATGTTTCGGGAACGGGGTATGCCCGGAGAATCGGAAACATTCTATCGCAAAGCGCTCACACTGAAGGTTGATAGTACTGACGCGTTCATAGGGCTTGGCCTGCTTGCCATGCAGCGTCAAGATATCTCAAATGCGGTGGATTTTTTCCGGCAGGCGAAAGAGACCAATCCTTCGGACTTCCGAACGTATCTCAACCTGGGTGCGGCGCTGATGTCAGACCATATGGTTGATGACGCGATTGAAGAATATCGTCTGGCCCTCTTGCATAATCCCCAATCGACAACGGCTTACTTCAATCTAGCCGTTGCGTATGAGCGTACAGGGAGAACAGACGAGGCCATTCAGGCACTTCAGCATGCAATCAACTATGATCCTTTCATGCTGCCTGTCCTGCTTCGGCTGGGGAATCTCTTACGCGCCAACGGCGATAGGACGCAGGCGGTTTTCTACTACAAGCAGATTCTTAGTCTTGATCCGCAAAATGCAGTTGCCCATAAGGCACTGGATGAAATGCAGCAATAAATCAACAGACAAAAAACGTTTCTTTAAACTCCTCAATCTTGCGGCACTGACACCCGTTGCAAAAAGAATGCCGAAAAGGTGGACGGATGACTCCCGATGGTTATATCGCCACTGGAACTCGGAAATCTAAGAAGGGAGTCACTTCGTGAAAATGACGTGATGGGTGCCGTCCATGCTCCGATTTCATCTGTGACCAGAATCCTTCGATGGTGTTGGGGTGCTTCATACCTCTGACTACCAGCGTAGAAACATGGCTGACTGCCAACGATGGAATACCACTCTATGTGGCAAATTTATCCAGCGAGAGACAGAAGACATCATTAGCAATTCAACTTTTATCGGGTAGACTTCTATGTTTTTTAGCCGCCGATTTTTTTTGAAAGGCACCCTTTATAGGAGAGAGGTACCCTAAAATATAAAGCAGGGTCGAGGAAACACAGGGGAATCGAGATCGAATTGAGGACAGCGGGAAGTGGAAAAGAAGTATCTTTTGAGAGGACAGTGATACAGCATTCACTCAAGTCCAACGCCGCTACGGTAGAGGTGGCGTCTGAGGACGCGTCTTGTTGCGCGGGCTCCATGGCGATGGCACACGGTACCGTACCGGCGGCAAGGTGAAGTCTGAGCGCGGCAGCTGCGACATGGTAAAGTCACCAACCCATGACGCGCCCGAAAGCTGAGGTCAGGCTTGTTGTTTTCCGCTCTGAAAAGGGACAGTGGGAGGCAGAAGCGAAGAAGCACAAACTGCGGCTTTCTCAGTTTGTCCGGATGATCGTGAACGGGAAGCTGCGGATACCGACGGAGGA
>JAYUSS010000148.1:0-9449 GCA_043755535.1 Candidatus Peregrinibacteria bacterium
AACATGCGTGGATGCATGCATGACTATCAGTCTGATTCCTGATTTCTATGTGCTATAGAGGCATGTCAAGAAAAAAGTAGGGGGGAATCGACGACTACGAGATATGCAAATTTGCATATATATAATAAATGTTTTATAGTATCAAAACATGAGTTTATCATATTCCCTGCGCCTGGGCCAACCGACAGAAGCTACCACTGAGCGGCGCCCTTTTACACTACCGGAACGGGATATTGATCATGTGAATACCAGCCTCTGTAAATTTACCACTAGGGTGAGAAAGCAGCTGAGTGCGCCATTGAATGAAACACAAAGCCCGATGTCCGCCCTGGAATGGTATGCGTTAGCCTGCTCGGAAGATGGTCCGAATGCACAGCAGATGGCCATGCTCCAAACACACAATGGAGTGGTGCAGGATTTCGACAAAGGAGGCTTTGGCGAATTCAGAATCATGCGAGTATTGGAAGAGTTGCGACAAGAAGGACTCATTGATGACTTTGTGACGGACTACAAATTGCCAAGGGTCAGAGAAGAGCGATCATCTTTAGCCCCCGGCAAACATGCCTACCAAGATCTGTTCACCGGCAAAAGCAAAAGTCTTGATGCATTAAAAATCGACGCACTCGTAAGCAAGGTTCAGCCAAACGGTGAGCATCTTTATTTCCCCCTCCAGATTAAATTCAAAACGGGCCATAATAATAGATTCTCAGGAGGCATCCACCTGCAACAAGCAGAGGCCGCGGAACTACGAAGGAAATTTCCGAATCTGAAACGCTGTTTTGACAACCTACAAAAACAGGGGCAAACCTTGGCGGTAGCGCATCACTATCACATCGTCCACCTTGCAAGAAAAGAGGCTGGGACAGGCATAGAAAGGTCGCCTCTGAAATCAAAACCAAAAACTGAATTGAAGGATGAAATCCTGAACACGATGAATGATCCACGTAAAACATTCAGTCTCGAAAAACCGATCGATCATTTCTGGGGAATACCTCTGCTGAACAAACTGCTTGAGGAACATCTTCTTGAGGGAAGACCACAAGGAGGACAATAAGTTAAAACTCAACGAACTGCCGTTCCCATAGGCTCAATGGTGACGGGCATGCCAAATTTCGTCAGTTTTTCTTTGTAACCGTGTGCGAGTTGCTCAACTTCACCGCTTGGTTTGTAAACCGAGACTGTGGAGTTACCAAGCACCGTCATTGTGTCCCCATCAATGACCATGGCTGTTTCTTCGTCCACCCCAAACCCGATCCGACCCGGGCATGCAATCAAAGCTTTCTTCATGCGCTCTTCACGTCCACGTTTAAGATGATGTTGGCAAATAATGGTTCCAGGCAAGAAACCAAAGCCATCTTCCATGATTGGATCAATCTTACCACCCGCAATCATGGGCGTACTCATAATGGCTGCCCCGGCAGAAGTTCCTCCGACAGCTCCTCCTCGCCTTAATACATTGTTTACTTTTGTTAAAGTCAGTGTATTTAAATACGCTTGTGATAAACGGGATTGTTTACCTCCGGAAAACCACACCACCGTCGCTTTATCCAAGGGTGCTGTCTCCTCCTCACTATCCGCCTTTCCATAATCAGGAAGATGTAAAAGACAGGCAGAAGCAACGCTTTCACGTAATCCTTCCCAGAAAAAAGTTGATTCTTTCTCCGGGTTCCCAGCGTCGTCATCTGCAGTCGTAATAATCACAACATGCGCTTCCTTTCCACCACCCATCTCTACAAGACGATCACGAATCATGGGCGGTAATTTACCGCCACCTGCAATGACTAATTTTACATTCGCACCTTCTGCAACACTGATAGGAATAGGATCCCCCGCTTCAGCTTTCTGGATTAAGGGAGCAATCGACAAAAGAACGCCTGCGATCATCGCCCGAGTCATGCGCGAAAACCACCTAGGCTGTTCTTGGCGGTCAGTGAGATATTGTGACTGTGTGAGAGTCGCGGGCGAGAGGTTGGCCTCTTGCATCGTCGCTTCCATTACAGGAAATTCTCCGCTTGCAGAAAGCAGATGTCAAGACGGGGCTCTCTGCACCGCAGAACTACGCCAGTGTCTCTTGATCTTTTGCTTGTGGCAGCAAAACAAGCGTCTTCAATACACGCGCAGCGTGGTGAATCTGTTGGATGCTTGAGTCCTCCGGTGCATAAAAGTGATGCTTTCCATCTCTGCGAGCAGTGAGGAGTTTACTCTCATCTCGCAACCTTGCCAGATGGTGCGAGACTGCAGGCTGGGACTTCCCGAGTACTTCGCACATCTGCGTGACATTCATCTCGTATCCACTTAAACGGAGAAGAATGTTTAATCGTACCTTGTCTCCCAGTAACCGGAAAGTACGTACCACATCCTTACCCGCTTGTGTTAGGGCATTACCCTCTTCATGAAGTGCAGGGATGGAAATAGGATCGGGTGCTGGCGGATCTTCGGGAGTGGATGCCTGAATGGCCAAAAGAGATTCTGCTGTTACATTCATAGCTTTTGCTCCACTCAAGCTGAATGTATAAATCCTGTTTTTCCCAATCGGGTCGCTTTGTAACACACCTTCTTTTTTAAAAATAGCCAAATGATGAGAAAGGGCAGGCTGGGTTTCATGCAGAATTTTCACCATGCCATCGACATTGCTGGGGCCATAGTGCAGAAGGCAGGCGATGCGAAAGCGCTGCTCATCCCCCATCAGTTTACAAAGCTTTAATACCCTCATCCCTTCATGGCTTAGCGCAGCTCCGTTCAGTAATTTCTCGATCGGCGAAAGCTCTGTCGTTTGCACGGAGAGCGACGTTAATGAAAAGCCGGAAAACGGTGAAGGGGAGATAGCAATAGACACAGGGACTCATCGTAAGGAAACGGCTTTGGAAAGGCAAGGCAGGGGCTCAGATATCGTATTCTTCATCATCTACGTCATCAAAATCCTCGCCATCCTCGGAGTGGTAGTTCTCGGCGTCATCATCATCGTCCAGATCGGCAATGAGACTGTCTAAGTGCTCCACTTCCTCCGCCACTCCGGCATCGTCTCCATCTATGTCCGGCTCTTCCTCAGGCTTAAGCTCGTCTTCCTGCTCATCTTCTTCTGTTTCTTCGTCGTCCTCTTCTTCCAGGGGGACAATTGCTACCTCAACATCGTCTTCCACATGACCCATTCGCGCAGCTTTCACAATACGATGCCTGAGTGCATCGACAAGCACTTGAGGTCCATCTGCTCTATGTCGTGACATTTCCAATGTCAGCTCAGAAGCCCACACAAGCCATACGTCGCGCTCGCACATAAATGCCGGAGCGATTTCCTGAATTTTTTCCAGGGCGATCTCCATAAATGCCTCCCATGTCTCTTTATCGGACCAGTCTGACAAAAGATTGCGGCCGATACGAACGAGCAGATCCCACTGTTTGGATGCAAGAATCCGATTTGCTGCTATATATCGGGGAGGACGAGATACCGCCTCCTGCGCATGCAGACGCAGAAGCTCCGCCTGCCTCACGTTTGTCCCTTTCTGATGAATCCTGCTGTGAAGTCCTTTCCCAGAAAGCGGAATGTTCACAGCGGGCACTCCTTCCACTCGCTCTCTGTCTTCTGCCGCAGCCCTGTCTCCTTTCAAAATCTGCAGCGGCACCCACCGGACAGAGTCACCTTCGTGTCCTCCCAGCAACTGGAAAATCGTTTCATCAATTTTGGTGTTCTGATACAGACCCTGGCGAAAGTATCCGCGATGGGCAGGCCCGGCAGTGTGATGACGATTGGAGTGTTGCAGACGTCCGAAGATTCGCAAAAGCACATTACGGGTGATTCCCTTCGCCGTACCGACAGTGACGTTTTGGAGGGTGGGGATACTCAATGCGTCTTTGACCGTATCGGGAGACGCAACCATGATGCGCACACGCTTCTTGCCGTCTTCATTAGAATGATCATCCATCATCGCCTGCAACACACGCTCGCTATACGGTGGCTTATTGTTTCCATCATCCGACTTACTGACACGGTTGCGGAAAGGAATGACATCCGCATCAATCCCTCGCTTTGCATATTCCTGCCGGAGCTGCAGAACTGCCTCCGCAATGTTATCATTGGAGACAACAATAAGACTTGTGCACATGTGCGGTTGTGGCAGTTCCACTTTGTCGGGCAGGGGGAACTGCGTGAAATGCGCCTGTACCAACTGTTGCAATGCCTCAGTCGTTTCGCTGTCGTAGAGCACGCTGCCGTTCCCCGGGAACATGTCCACGCCGACGTTGGGCAGAACCTGCTTACCGTCGAGACCGGGCTCCATAGCCTCTTCAATGGTCAATCTTGGGGAATATCGGTCGGCATAGGGCCGACTTCCGAGTCCGTTGGTGGTACTGAGTGCAGATGCGATGAATACCAACGGTTCGGATGCATTTCCTTCCGATGCCTCTTTGATTGCATCTTGAAATCGGGTGGCTGCTTCACGACCTTCATCCACAATGACGATTCCCGTCCGACGCAGGACATCAAGAATGGATGTACGATATCCGCGCATGGTGACGGACGGCGCAGTGGTAAGAAGCACACGGACATTCTCCAGAGAACGCGCCGCCACTCCTTTTTTATTTGGTCCAATTGCGTTCCCTTCGGCATCGACACCTTTCCGTGCAGCGACAAAACCTTCTTTCAGGTAATAAGCGGGAATGCCTCTGCCGATATCACCCCCATAACTCGAAACACTCTCATCATCTGTCACTGGAGCAGGTGACAGTGGAAGCATCATAATAGAATCGTCGATGTCATAGACCAGCACCGCTTCGCTTGTAAGTAAGCGCGCGACGTCCGGGAGCAGATCTTTTTTCTCCGCGATAAACTTGTCCCCTCCTTCTTTCTCCAAGACTCCCTCAGATAGGGCTGCAACCGCAGCCTCTCTGTGTGGATATCGCCTAAGACGCAAGGTACGCCACATTTCTTGCGTGAAAAACTGCTCTGCTTCTTCCCCTAAAACTTTCACACAGTACCCGACTTCCTGTCTGATATCGGCGATACGAGGATTTTCAATCAAGCGTGTGCGCCGCTCCTCTGGGTTGAACGTCTGCTGGGCCAGAATGTACGGACGATGCGTACCGAAGATAACTGCACTGTCCATAAGACCTCGCATCTGCAATCGGGTCGCCGCCATCATGATCGCGCCGAGTACCAGGGTCTTACCGGAGCCAGGAGCACCTTCAATCATGTAAGAGGTTCCACCTTCCAACAAGGACAGTGCGAGCCACTTTAACTGCCCAAGCTGATGCGCATACGCTTCCTTCTCTAAAAGCACTCCCCCGGCATCTTCTATTTCCAGAATGATCGTCGAAAGTTCCAACGCCATCTGGATTGCAAGCGTTGGTCGGTTGGCAAACTGTGCAAAGAGTTCACGAGGATCGGTAGCAGGCCACGACGCATGCTCATTCGTTTTGGGGTTGAACACCGCTTCCATCTCGCCCCTCCACCGAACGATCGACTGCACGAACAAATCTGAGACGTTGCCGTCTGTTAGAAGATCTGGCCGCTCGGGTAAAGGAAGAGTCTCCGGTTTCATAAAGGGGCGGATGATAGCATAATTGGACGAAGAAAAGACCTTCTTTACTTGGCATAAACGCAGTACCCGTAGAAAGAAGTACGTACGACTTTAGCCCTGTAATAAGGCACAAATATTGAGTATATTATGTATTCAAAGATGAAGTTCGGAGAAGGCCGCACTGGATGGAGGAATGCCTGAGGACCCTAAAGAGAATATGGAGACGTATACGATCCAGCTACAGAACAAGGAGAACCCTCCCCTCCCACCGTAAGAAATAGATACATAGTGCGTCCTAAGAGCTACGATCATCAGGTACAATTTTTGCGATATCTACCACCCTCTCTATGAAACCCATTACCCCCCACCTCTGGTTCGATACACAGGCAAAAGAAGCTGCTGAATTCTACACATCGGTTTTTTCGAATTCGAAAGTCACGCACGTTTCGACCCTGCACGACACACCGTCCGGCGATTGCGATATCGTGTCGTTCACTGTTCTGGGACAACCGTTCATGGCCATCAGCGCGGGGCCACTCTTTACATTTAACCCGTCGGTTTCCTTCATGATCAACTTCGATCCGTCGCAGGACAAAAACGCACGCGAGAAGCTTGATGCTGCATGGGAGAAATTATCGGAGGGCGGAAAGGTATTGATGCCCTTAGACACGTATCCCTTCAGTGACCGCTACGGATGGATTCAGGACAAGTACGGTGTGTCGTGGCAGCTCATTCTCACTAAACCCGAAGGTGAACCGCGTCCGGAACTGATTCCGTCGCTGATGTTCACCGGTGACAAAACCGGCAAGGCGGATGAAGCGATTGATTTCTACGTCTCCGTATTCAAGAACTCCCCTTCGGCCCATTCCATTCGTCAGGGTCGTCTCGACTATAATGGAGAGGCGGCAAGCTCAGGGCAGGCAAAGCGTGGCATGACCGCTGAGTACCCTCCCGGCGCGTCCCCGGAGCCGGCCGCGAAAATCATGTTTGCCGAGTTCATGTTGGAGGGGCAGTGGTTTACGGCTATGGACAGCGGTCACATGCACAAGTTCGATTTCAACGAAGCAATTTCCTTTATGGTGCATTGCGACACGCAAGAAGAGATCGACTACTTCTGGGGCAAACTCTCCGCCGTACCTGAATCTGAACAGTGTGGTTGGCTGAAGGATAAGTATGGTCTTTCGTGGCAGATCGTCCCCACAGCTATGGACGAGATGATGAACGACAAAGACGAGAAGCGGGTCGCACGGATTACCGAAGCGTTTCTGCAGATGAAGAAGTTTGATATGGCAGAGCTGCAGAAAGCGTACGACGAAGCTTGAGAGATTTTTCTGCTTAAAACTTTACGATACATGGGCGTGGAAAACGCAATTATTTGTGCAGTAGTAGTTTGAGCATTATTTTTTACTTGAGGAATGTACTCTCTCTCTATATGAGATATACTCTTCATACCTTGAGAATGCGCATTGTATCGATGATGGCACTAATTACACAGATTGCACTTGGCAATCTGTGTCTCATGCAAATGGCATACGCCCAGGAAATGCCGCTTCCTCAAAATACACACCATGAATCAATGGAAATGGTCATGACACCTATGACGCCCATGACACCGGTCGATTGTGTTTCATGCCTACCAATTGAACTCAAGCAAGCACCACTCAATAGCATATCTTGTGCAAACGGGCATTGCCTTTCGCATACGGTGTCCCGTGTGTATAGCGCAGTTCCTTCCTCTCATTTTCCAGGATCAGTCGCAGTACCTGTTTTAACCAAAACATCCTTCGAGATATCGGACGAGACGCTTACAAACCTTCCCTCCACTGCACCACCAGGTTCTCCGATTGTAACCGGCACGGTCGTTTTGCTGTTTTAGAAATATTTTTTGTACATCTCTAAGCCGGTATTCGCCGGCGGTTTTATCTATTTTCCTCGTTCACGTATGTCTGAATCATCTGCTGAACGTCATGCAACTGTCTGTATAGGCGGGATGACGTGCCCCAGCTGCGAACTGCTTCTCGAAAAGAAGCTCAAAGCCGTGCAGGGTGTCAAAGCTGTCGACGTCGATCACAAGACGGGAACCGCCCGCATCACTGCTCAGGCTGATATGTTGCCAAGCTTCGAGCGCATTTCTTCGATCATTGAAAAGGCGGGCTACAGTGTCATCGATGAAGGTGCTCCCATTACTTCCACCCATTCTCCCGACAAGCAGAAATGGCTGGAGATCGGCGGATCGCTTTTGATCATCTTCGCGCTCTACAAAATTCTCCAGACATTCGATCTCGTATCACTCGCTCCTTCCACATCCGGTGTGCTTTCGCTCGGGGGGATTTTCGTCATTGGCCTTGTTGCAGGAACCTCCAGCTGTCTTGCCGTGACCGGCGGCCTGCTCATCGCCTTGGCCGCGAAGCACAACGAAATCCGCCAAGCCGAAACACCGTGGCAGAAGTTCAAGCCACTCCTGCATTTCAATATTGGCCGTCTCGTGTCGTACTTTGTCCTTGGCGGCCTCGTGGGAATTCTCGGGCAATCCATAACCCTTTCCACACGAATGAGTGGCGCTATGAACATCATTGTAGCCCTCATCATGCTGTTCCTCGCGCTCTCAATTCTTGAAATTATACCGAAGGGTAGCTTCCCGATCCGTCCTCCCAAAAAACTCTCCAGATGGATCGCCAATCTTTCCGAGAGCGACCATCCTGGCGCACCAATGGCGCTCGGCGCTTTCACGTTCTTCCTGCCATGCGGCTTCACGCAATCTTTGCAGCTCGCAGCGCTCGCATCGGGCAGTTTCCTGACAGGGGGATTGATGATGTTCGTCTTCGCACTCGGTACGTTACCGTCTCTTCTTGGCATCAGTGCCATTTCTTCGACAGCGAGAGGCAACTTCTCCAGAATCTTCCTTCGGTTTTCAGGAGCACTTGTATTACTTCTTGCTCTATTTAACCTTAACAGCGGATTTGCACTTACTGGGATCGATTTTTCGTCTGTTTTTGCTAGAGGAAACCAGCAAGCAGGCTCTACACCTGCCGTAAGAGGTGGTGTTCAAGAAATTTCTATGAAGGTCACGAGCAACGGTTATGAGCCAAGCAATCTCACGATCAAAGCAGGCATTCCCGTCCGCTGGAAAGTCGATGGGTCGGGCGCGGCTGGGTGCACGAGCATCATGACGATTCCTTCCTTAAATATTTCCCAAGCACTTCGCTCGGGCGAAAACATCATAGAGTTCACTGCGCCGAACAAAGGCCAGTTGGCCTTCATGTGTTCGATGGGCATGGTGCGTGGATCCTTTACGGTTATTTAATTCTTCCTATTTCTCTTTCTCCTTTGATGTATGTCTTCACTCAAATGGCAAGATTCACCGGAAAAATCCGAGGTAGTATCATCTGTCCCTTCATCTAACCCCTGGTTTGCTGCAACCATCGGCTTGGCTGGTTTAATTGTCGGCTACACCGTTGCCAATAGCATGAATGGACTGAGTTTACCTCTGCCGACGGCAAATAATCCGCAGCAAGTCGCGCAAGCACCAACGGCACAGCAGCCGACTCCTCCCCCTGCACCGACAAACGATACACCCGCTGACACTGATGATGATCCTGTGCTCGGTGAAGAAGACGCTCCTATCACGCTCATTGAGTTTACCGACTACCAGTGTCCGTTCTGCGCTCGTAACTTCACCGATACATATGGCCAAATCAAAGAGAACTACATCGACACGGGCAAGGTGAAGTACGTCGTGCGCGATTTCCCTTTGAGCTTCCACCCCCACGCGCAGAAAGCATCCGAAGCAACAGAGTGCGCTGATGACCAAGACAAGTTCTGGGAGATGCATGACAAGATATTCCAGACCCAAGCTACGTGGAGCAGCCTTTCTGATGCCATCCCTACCTTCAAACAGTTTGCGAAGGACCTCGGACTCAACACGGGTAATTTCAC
>JAYUSS010000149.1:0-9250 GCA_043755535.1 Candidatus Peregrinibacteria bacterium
GTGATCCTGCTCGAGAACCTGCGGTTTGATGCGCGTGAAGAGACGAATGATGAAGGCTTTGCGAAAGAGCTCGCAGCGCTTGCAGAGCTGTACGTGAATGATGCATTTGCGAACTGTCATCGCGCTCATGCGAGTATGACGGGTGTTCCTCGGCTCCTCCCGTCGTATATGGGGCTCGGGCTGGAGCAGGAGGTGCATCACTTGTCTGCTGTGCTTGAGCATCCGATGCATCCACTCACATTGATTGTGAGTGGTGCAAAAATTGAAACCAAACTCCCCGTTATTTCTGCATTCCTCGATCGCGGAGATCACATTCTCCCCGGTGGAGCGATTGCAAACACATTGGTTCTATCTGCCGGCCATAGTGTCGGCACATCGCTTGCAGAAGCTTCGTTTACAGCGCAGGGAAAGCAGATGCTCGATGCATCATCTAAAGCGAAAATTCATCTTCCAACTGACGCTATTGTTGCTACTTCACCTGATACAGCAGCATCCGCCTATACAGAGGCTGTTACGACTATCCCAGTCGACCAAGCTATTTTTGATCTTGGACCGGAAACTACGCAGTCATTCTGCGACGTACTCGCTGAGTCACAAACGATCGTCTGGAACGGGCCGCTCGGCATGTACGAAGTGAAAGAGTTTGCGTCGGCCAGTATGCGTATTGCCAGCGCTCTGCGTGCTGCAGTTGCACGTGGCGCAACGGTCATCGTCGGCGGCGGTGATACGATCGACTTTCATACCAAATACGGCCTCGATATGAGTGTGTATACGTTTGTGAGTACAGGCGGTGGAGCGATGCTCGAATTCTTGAGTGGACAGAAGCTCCCTGCACTTGAAGCTCTGCGTACAGCGGCTTGAATGTGTGTAAGCCGGAGCAGCAGAATTTTTCCATCATGTCTTCTTCCTCTTCCTCCTCGTCGATTCAGGTCATCTTTCCTCACCCCGAGGAAGCATGGTCCGCGCTTGCCGAAAGGCTGAAGGAAACACATGGAGACGTGCTGCTTATTCTTTCGGGGCGAGAAGATGAACTCTTGTCGCAGCCCGATATCCGCAAACAGTTTTTGGCGAATTGCAAAAAACTTCACCAGAGACTCCGTATTGCGACCAAACACCCAGGTATTGCCGCAGAAGCGCGTGCCAGCGGTATCCGTGTGCTCGACCGGACCAAGCACGTTCGTGCGCTCCTTGCGATGAACCCCAAGCTGAGTGAGGCACTGCGTATCTTTTCCCCTCAGCTCTGGCGCCAGCAACTTAAGTCCCGACTCCAGCGTATGGGCCTTCTGTCGGTCCCGCGTCTGCGTATATTTTCACTTGCGGGCATCAGTGGCTTACTCTTTTTCGTGGTGATTTTTAAGTTACTTCCATCAGCCGAAATCCGCGTACGACCACGGCAGGAAGCGATCAGTCAGACGGTGAATATCTTCTTGGTACAAAGCGGAGCGGTGCTCAATGTTTCCGATAAGGTGCGCCGTGTACCGCTTTTACCGATTGTTGTTCCTGTCAAAAAAGCCGTCACCTTTGATCATATCAGCAAAGAATTTATCGGTACGTCATCGCAGATGCAGCTGACCATCATCAATAAATCAAAAGACTCCTATGCACTCCGGTCCGGAACCCGTTTCACCAATCAGGCAGGTATGGTTTTCCGGATTCTCATCCATGCGATTGTCGATCCGGGATCGGAATTGACTGTTGCCGCCAAGGCCGAAGACACAGATTTATACGGCCAGATTATAGGTGATCGCGGGAATGTTCCGGCCGGCCTTAAGTGGGATATTCCTGGACTTGCGCAGGAAGAACGCGTCCTTGTGTACGGTGAAAACCGCAAAGCCGCAGCAGGCGGAACGACGGCGTATCGCACCGTACTTCGCAATGAAGACTTAGAAGTCGCTCGCAAGCGCTTGGAGCAGGAATTGCTCTCTGATGCCAAGTTGCAGGCAGAACAGCAGCGTGATGACTTAAATCAAAGAGATAAAACCAAATTTTTAGTGTTGCTCAACTATCCTGAGCTGACCAAAACCACCTACACCGGCTTTGTGCTCCCCACCCAGTTCTTGGGTCAGGAAGCGACGTCTGTACCTGTGCAGGGGGGAGTCACTTACACAATGTTTGCATACGATGCTGATTTTATTCTGCAGGCGTTGCGGGGTGAGCTGCGATCGCACGTGCGGGAGGGGAGCAGGTTACTTGATGAACAGATCGGTAGGGAAGACTTGGTCGCGCACGTGATCGCCTACGACGACAACTTGTCGTGGATCAAGCTGACGGTAGACTTAACGGCGAGGCAGGAATACATCCTTGACCCTCTTTCGCCGACAGGGGCGCTCTTTGGTAAAGAGGTACGCCAAAAGGTGACGGGTGTTTCACAGGTGGATGCGCTTCGCATCATTCGCAATATGCCCGAAGTGGATCAGGTTGAAATTCACCAGTGGCCGCCGTGGAGCCGTATGCTACCCCCTGTTGCCGCGCATATATCTATTGTTCCGTATTAACCCCTCCATGGCGAAGACCAAACAGGCTTCCGGCTTATGGGTTCACAGGATAATGCGTCTGTTTATAGGCGTGTGCATCGTTATACTTGGCCTCTATCTTGCAGCCTACGGGTACGTTCGCTATGAATTTGCGGGGAATGCAGTTTTCCCGGCTGATTGCGCCGTGGTCTTTGGGGCAGCGGTCTATAGGGGATCGCAGCCGGGGCCAGCGATTACCCGTCGGGTAGCTGCTGCAGCGGATTTATACCGGACTGATAAGGTGAAAACGCTGATCGTGACAGGCGGCAGGGGAGAGGGCAATGCCAGGACCGAAGCTGAAGTGATGAAAAATTATGCGATACGGCAAGGAGTGGATCGTGATGACATTGTGATGGAGAACACAGCACGCTCCACATGGGAAAATATTCGCACAACCCGAAACTTGACACGCGATTGTAAGAGTGTGGTTGCAGTGAGTGATCAGTACCACCTGGGACGCATCAAGTTACTCGCATGGAGACAGGGGTGGTTTGGACTCCAGACTTATCCCGCACAGGACCGAGAACCGGTAGCCGGTATTGAACGTTGGTCATTCCAGCGTGAAGTATTTGGCGTCCTGTATTACGGGTTATTCCTGGATATGCTTTGGCAGATCGCGCCGATTGCAGAGGTATCAGAGGGCTCTTAAATGCTCTTGTGTCGATATATAACTTCGTATAACATACATTATACGAAGTTAGTTAACGTACTTCCTTTCTCCCCCGCTACCTCCATTATTAATGGAATTGTCATCTCTCAAGCAGGCAATTACTCGATATCTTCAGTACCTTGAATCTGAACAAGGAAAATCGCCGCTGACCATAAAGAATTATTCTCATCAATTAAACGATTTCGTCAACTCGTGCAGTGTTACTACACCATTAGGTATTACCAAAGAGACGATTCGGGATTATAAACACTATTTATCCCAGTTTAGGGACAGCTTTCGCTCCCCTCTTTCGGTGAGGACGAAAAATCATCGATTGACGGTTCTACGTGCATTTTTAAAATATTTGATTCAGCAAGAGGAGATGAATTGTTATCCTCCAGAGCGTATTCAGCGCTTAAAAGAAGACCCCCGCCAAGTGAAGGTTTTATTTGAGGATAGCCTGGAAAGTCTGTTAGCAGCGCCTGATCGTCAAACCCCTCGTGGGAAAAGAGATTTTGCTATTTTAATGACTTTTTTTTCAACCGGCTTACGTCTTTCAGAGCTGGTTTCCCTAAATAGACGTGATATAAATGCCCAAACACGAGAAATGAGCGTAAGAGGAAAACGGGGAAAGTTGCGAGTTGTTTTTTTGTCTCCAGATGCCATTGATGCCATTCAGGACTATTTAGAGAAGATTGATCGTGCATGTGATCCTTTATTTGTTCGTCTTGTAAAAGATACACCCGGAAGAACTATTCGTGGCGAAGAACTTCGTTTAAATCCCCGTAGTATTCAAAACATTATGAAAAAATATGTTCTCCTTGCAGAGATAGTCGGTGATCCTTCGCCTCATACTCTGCGTCATTCGTTTGCGACCAATCTTCTGCGTAATGGAGCCGATATGCGCAGTGTGCAGGAGATGCTTGGCCATAAGGATCTTTCTACGACGCAGATTTATACACATGTCACCAATACTCAATTAAAAGAAGTCCACGACCGCTTCCATGGCTTGCGTTAACTTTGCCTCCTATAATCTGCTTTATGGAAAAATCCAGTAGGTATCTTATGGGCATCTATCAAATTAAACACATTCCTTCAGGAGCTTGCTTTATTGGGTCTTCTCTCAGTATGCATAATGCATTTCTTCGAACTATGCAGACGCTTATCGTGGGAGAACATGGTAATGCTGAACTGCAGACTTTATGGGCTTCCGCTGGTCCAGTTGCCTTTGATTATTCAATCGTGGAACAGGTAGAAAAACGCGATTCCCTCTTTTTAAGAGAGCGCCATTGGATGGAAAAGCTAGCTGCTCACCCCCTGGATCCGATTGCTTATGAACGAGAAGCGCAAAAATACAGAGTAGCCTGTTCCTTTGTCAGTGTACAAAAGTCGCTAAGGGACGATATTCGCTCCATCCAGCCGCAAGCAATGGTTAAAAATATTCGAGTCTTAATCGATTTTTACCGAAAGCACAAAAGTTGAAATGACTACGAAAACTCATGACATCCAAGGCATATATCAGATAAAAAATACTGTTACGAATGATTGCTACATTGGTACATCGCGTCATGTTTATAAGCGTCTTAAGGATCACATTACTTTTCTTACAAGAGGTAGTCATATCAATAAACGCTTGGAATCTTCGTGGAAGGAGTATGGATCGTCTTCCTTTACATTTATGTGTGTTGAGGTTGTTGATAAACAAGAAGATTTATCCCAGAGAGAAATATTTTGGGTACAAAAAACAAAAGCCAATATATCGGGTTTTAATACAAAGACAGATAAGTATAAATCTCGTACGCTTATGCAAATAGGCCCTGATTTACATAATGAGCTTGAAGATTTGAATTTGGGTTCAATGAATAGGACCCTCGAACATCTTGTAGATTTTTATAAATCTAAGCATAAAGAATAAGTTCTAGGGTTGAAGAAGAAATGTATCTTTTTCCTATAATCCGCTTTTCGGAGCCCCGCATCATCCCTATGATGAGCGCGGTTTTCTTTATTCTTTTCCGTATTTTCCCCATGGACTCGCAGAATAATCCTTGGTTTGCAGCAACGATCGGCCTTGGCGGTCTTATCGTCGGCTACGTTATTGCAAACGGTATGAACGGTCTCCCTGTCGGAGGCATGCAACCGACTCCCACTCCCACGCCTATAGTTGCGGATAACACTGTCCCGACTCCAGCCCCTACCAATGATACGCCGGCGACGGTCGATGATGATCCGTTTATCGGCGACGAAAACGCTCCTATCACGGTGATTGAATTCACCGATTACCAGTGTCCATTCTGTGCTCGTCACTTCACGCAGACGTACAGCCAGATTAAAAAGAACTACATTGATAGCGGCAAAGTGAAGTATGTGTCTCGCGACTTCCCGCTTAGCTTCCATCCGTTCGCTCAAAAGGCCTCCGAGGCCAGCGAATGTGCGGACGACCAGGGTAAGTTCTGGGAGATGCACGACAAGCTCTTCGATGCCCAGGCGGCCTGGAGCGGTAGTGCTGATGCTACGATAACCTTCAAGCAATATGCAGCGGACATCGGCTTGGATGTCCCAGACTTCACGTCCTGCCTCGACACCGACAAGTACAAGGATGAAGTTATCAAGGATCAAGCAGACGGGTCGGCTTCCGGTATCGACGGAACCCCGGGCTTCTGGATCCTCGGACCAGACGGTCAGAAGCAGAAGATCAGCGGCGCGTATCCATATGAAACATTCAGCGCAGCGTTTGATGAGATGATGAAATAATCGTTCGACAGGCTCACGATGACATGAAGCGGCCTCTCCAGGTCGCTTTTTGTCGATCGAACATCTTTATTTTAAGACGTCATCCTGAGCTTTCGAAAAGGCCTTGCATTCATGGGTGTACGAACGTACACTCTCGTCATGACCTCACTCCCCTCCCTCACCAGCGGGTACTCCCCTGCCCCACGAAGCCCGCATGGCGCAGTGGGGCCTGCCAGCTCGGGTGTGGTCATAGATTGCTCGTCCATGCATGAAAGTCCCGGCGATCTCGACCGTCTTATAGCGTGGATGAGTAGTTGCCCCCGCAGCAACGGTATGCAGGTCTACCTCCCGTCCGTCGCCCACAGGGCGTCCATGCAGCGACTGCAACGTTCTCTCCAGTCCATCGGCTGTACTGTCACCCTTCGTGTCCATAGCCGCTCTGCTCTTGTCCTTTCTTCCCACTAGATGTCACGCGAAACACGCAACGCCGGCCTCGCCTACTTGTTCTCTCTCCTGATAGTCGTCGCTTTTGCTTCTATTCCCGCATTCGCGTTATGACCTCCTTCCTTCGTTCTCGCAACTCTCCTTTTTTCATTCTGGTCGCATTGACTCTCTTTGTATTCAGCATCACTTCCATCAGCTAGTCCATAATGTTTTTCGCTTTCATTCTCGGCTCGGTTGCATGCATCTGGATGTTTAAGAGTGCGATGGTGTAGGATGACAGATGGATGCAGCTTGGTTACTCAAACCGGCATCACGGAGTCCCGCGCTCCTTCCTGGGGAGTAGCGACCAAAGTAATCTGTCGTTGGTCGATGCAGAGGAGCACGGCCTTTTTCATGCAATGGCCGGCCATCTTCCGCCGGATTACTTAATGCGCAGGGCAATTTTATCTGCTGCTGATTGGACGGACAAAGAAGGCAAGGCGTTACCTGCACCGTTATTTGAAGGAATGTTGGCTGAGCTGACACCGTCGGATTGGAAGCAGTTATATCAACCGGGCACGATTCGGGAAACCTTTCAGGATGTCTATGAAGAAGTAACGTTTGCAAAAGCGGCAATTCACGTCCAAATGCAGATATGTCGCGAGCAATACGACGTAGCTGATGCATTACACGCAACACTTCGAGAAAAACATCTTTCACCAAAGCGCGTAGCATTCCGTCATGCGATGGGTTCTTTTTTCTACCATACCAATCCCGCAGATGCGATCCGACAATATCTGTTGGATGTGAATGAGCATGATATTAAATGGGTGAAGCCGCTCAGTATGTCTGTTCGTTCACATGTCTTTAATGTGCTTCGCGAAGGCAAGCCCGAAAGACCTGCTCGTAACAGGCGACGGGATATCTACGATTCGCTCGAAGATCACAGAGATCGTTTGATAACCTGTATGGAAAGATGGGAACCACGAGTCTCGGAATTTGAAACGGTGATAGCACACAATCGGGCGATACCGTTCTTCAATCAGTTTTTGAATGTTCGTAGTGGCCAGTTGTCTGGTTGATACTCTTTAAATACGTTCTTTCTCATCCACATTCATTGCTAGACGTAATAATCCAAAAATTCTGTGAAAAAAAAAGAATAAAATTTATTTATGACACATCCTTCACTTTTCTTTCCCGAAGCGCGTTTTCCAATGCGACCATCCAATGCGGAGATAGAAAAACAGCAGTTGCAAGTAACGTTGAGTCAGTCATTTCGTGGTTCAGTTCAGATGCCCACCCATTAATTGCCTCCACCATGAGTGGATGCTGAGTTAGATCTGCCGCCCTATCGATTCTAGTGTGGGAAATTTCATTTCCTACGTGTTGGCGAATAAGTTCGTTATCAATAGGTATTTCTGTTCTAAACTCTTCGGAAGCGATACGGGCCAATTTTGCCATAGTGAGAGCATATCCCCTGCCAAGATTTTCGACAGATTCTTGATTTTTAATGTCAAATTCGTAGAGGCTGGCACTCTCTTTAAATGTATCCTCATCTTCGACAGATAGGACTGTTCGCCCGTCGGTTGTTATCACTTTAGAGCTGCCTTGTGTCTGAATGACAAAAACAGATTTACGCAATTCTTCGCGATGCATACGATACATTTCATCATGTCCTGTCAAACTGGGAGACACATCTTTTAGCGGTATGTGCTGACTTAGTACATCAAGAATGGATTCACCGACCTCGGGACATTTTTGATTGTCACCGATGAACGAAACTGCGTGAAGGTATTGCGGAGTATCAATGTACGACGTACCCCTAGGGAGTAATAGAATACTGTATACGCCCCGTGGTGTTACAAGACATCCATTAAAGCAACCAATAGTGGTACTTTCGGTACTCCTTCTTACATTTTCCTTCCACTTATCTTGATCAAATTTTCCAATAGGCTTTGGGTTAATATCTATAACCATTTCGATTCCGTTTTTATCCAAAATTCCCCGTCTGCTTAGTGATGATCTATGATCATCGGAAGTAACACTCAATCGGCCGATTTCACCTCCCTGTTTCAAAAATTCATGCAGGATAGCATCGGAGCGCCTGGGTGCTATGGTCGAGACAAATGGGGAATATCCGAGACGTTCTTGTACAAGTTTATGAACATCTCCGTAATGTTTATCTATTTCATTTTCCATTGATCTGTAATCGAAGGGGTCAGATGCCCAATAGTAGAAAATTTTTTGATGTTCTGATATCGATTCCTCGTCAAACTTTTCTGCAAGCATGTCGACAAGTCGACGAATTGCAGGAAAAGGCAAATGCTGACGTGGTTTCGGTACCGCGTCGAATCCGCAGAATGAACATGCGCCTGAGCAACCATAGGAAAGCTGAACAGCATGGAGATTATCCAGAATTTGATGCTGTTGCTCCTCGGCATACTGGTCCAGAGGTAGCCATGTTTCGTCATGCTGCTTCGCCTTATTGAGGAAGTGCTGGTCTACCTGTTTAGCAAGGGTGGATGAAAGCCAACGCTGAAAATAGGCGAGATGAGCAGCAATATGCGGATCCTCTAATGCGGAGGTCAGTCTTGTTTGCTCGCTTTCAGGGATCTGAGCAAGTAAAGAAGGACTTTTGTTGAGCCAATCAGACCGTAAGGCCTTGTTCATATTAGTAATGTACAATTTTATAATTTTGTATCAATAACACCTCTTCTGAATACACCCCAGTTTTTAACCGACCCTGAAATTTGTCCTCAAAACTGAAAATTCTGCGGACTTAAATGAGAATCTGCGTCAGTGTTTGGTATGCTCATTTTTGGCTTAATAAGGCCAACAAGGAATACATCGACTGTGGAAAACTGGGGTATTATCCACACAAACAAGAACGATAGGCATGGAGCAAAGCCATTGCTTCCGTCATTAGGCTGCGTCA
>JAYUSS010000150.1:0-9133 GCA_043755535.1 Candidatus Peregrinibacteria bacterium
CTGTGCCTTTGTCAGTTCTGCTCTCACGGTTTCTGTGTATACAGGAATTGCTCGGGAGAATGCAAATCGAGTTTGTCACGGTGGGGAATGGGGAAATACTAAAGAGCTTCGATTGACAAAATTAACATTTTAAACTATATTACAACAATATGAATAGCCCCCGTTCATCGGATAATCCTGAAGTAGGCAAAGGAGTAAACCGACGCACTATGCTACTTACAACAGCAGGTTTGCTAGGGGCAGGCATTCTATGGAATCGCGAGAGAATTCTTGATGCGGTTCTTGCATCGAGTCCAGCAGATGAGTTGGCGAAGGCATTCCCAACATCACTCCCCGGTGCAGGGCGCATCGACAAATTCAGAAATCGCGAAGCGAAAAAGGTGCTTGTTCATATTCGACAAATTCATGAAACAGGAAAAGACAATCCTGAAACGATGGAGCTAATACTAAAGTGCCAAGGTGAGATCGAGCGAATTCTTGCAGCCCTGATGGAAGAGCCCGAAGTGAAGTTACAAGAAGTGTATTCCGAAGGTTACGGAGGTGGGATGGCTACCTTTCAGAATCATCTCGTCGAAATGGGCAAAGTGTTTGCTCGAATGGATGCAGCATGGTTGCAAGACTGGAAAATGGAACGAGAATTTATTCTACAAAGAATGAAAGACGAGCAGAATGAAAATCGTATGTCCCCGCTACTCAAGTCACTCGAATTACCACAGGAGGGTGAGCATGAAGATTTGCAACAGAGCTTGAATGAGTTAGATAAAAAAATCGCGTCATTGGAGGCAAAATTGACCGCAGGCCCAAGAAAAGATTTGTATGGTGCGGAGAAGATAGCGCACGAAAAGGGACTTCTTATACGGGATGCCGAGAGTGTTGGATTGAATCGCAATTCAACTGCCATGTACGAGACGGGTAATGTTGAAGGATTGATTAAAAACCAAGAAAAGAGGGATGACAAAGTTTTGGAAATTGCGTCAAGCAATCCATCACTGTGCGTTGTTACTATCTATGGTGCTGCTCACAGTTGGATCAGGAATATTGAAGAATGGAATAAACTACACCCCGAGCAGCAGTACTCTCTCATCGAAATCACTCCCGTCACGCTCACAAACAGTAGATATGGTCGGATGAGAAGACTCTGAACAAATTATTCCTCGATTGTCGTCACCAACTCCTCCCGTGTTACCAAGTGCCCCCGCTCCGCAATATTTTGCTTGCTCATAAAGAGCATTGTCAGAAGCCAAAAACCGCCAACGACATATAAGAGGGCAGGGATCAGCAGCAATGGAACGTTCGCGAAGAATTCGGGAGAACCTTCTCCAAGCAAGTCTGCAACAGACTGTGGATGGCCAGGTAATACATCGGGCAATGTGACAAGGAAATTAAAGAGGCCGTGGAGGGTAACTGCGCAGAGTAAACCGGTTGTCAGCATCTGTACGCGGAACACGGATACTTCACGCAGGCGAAGCAGCTTATGGACCCAAGCAAGCATTCTGTGTGCCCTGCCGCCGGCATGTGCCTCTGCCAAGACCGGGGATGCGAAAATCGCGAGGCCCAGGAAGTAGCCCATCACCCCGGTGGAAACGATATGCACCATGCTGGTAAGCACGGACCGCCCCATAATATTGCCCACAAATGCGCCGATATCCGGTGCGGACCCGTGCATCAGGTATTCACGCACGAATGCCGTAAAGTAGACGGGGTTGATCACGTTTTCTGCGAAGGCAAACCCGATCGCAGCCATAATGGAAAGCTGCATCACGTCATCAATGCTTGTAAACATCTGCTTGGCGCTGCGACTGAGCACCCAGTATTTACTCACTTCCTCTATGAGCCCGACACAGATGAATGAGAGCAACGTCGTCAGCAAGATTGTACTGACCCCGGCATTCTGCAAATGACTTGCAACAAATGCTTCGGAGACTTGGTTGAAACTTTCAGGTTTGAGACGGAAGAAGAAGAACTGCAACTCGACACCGCTACGAACAAGATGGTCGTAGAAGAGAATCGGAACCGTAGAAAGCATGCCCGCCAAAAACAGGAGGGCGACCGTGCTCATGCGTTCACGGTGGTACTTTAAAAACAGCCTGCACCAGATAACCGCGGGAATAAGCGCAATGAAGGCGGCTATCAGACGTATCTTTAATTCGCCGATAGGTAAGTCACCCAAAATGTGGAGGGAAATCCAGAAGAGGAACGTTGCGAGCAATACCAATTTTGTCTGAGTTTCCCATGGGCCGAAGAGCGCTCTCCAGCCGAGTACTACGAGCAGGACAGCAATAGCAGCCATAAACGGATTACCCTCTGCACCGGACTCTAAAAATGCCCCGGTACAACGGATAAGACCGATGGACAAAAATGTCCCAAGAACCGTTGCGAAGAACAGATGAGAGGACCGTTTCTTTGCACGGCGGGCAATGTCGATTGTCGCAAGGGAGGCAATCGCACACAGCACGACCAGGCTTTTGCCGGTGAGGAAGGGCGTGTCTGCGAGGATCGATAGCATCATGTTATTATAGCATTTTATAGATGTTTCCTCAATGCCTTAGAGGCGCTTTTGACCATGGTTTCTTCCTCTATAGACGAAAATAGGATATACTGTCCTGATACATACAAATATCCTCAACGACGGCAAATGGGCACGGATTTTCCTGGCTACCTTGGGGGTAGCGGTGACCGGCTGTCTGCTCTGGGCAAGCGTCCTCCTTGTAGACGGTGTCTGGTCCCGTGTGATGTATGAAGCACGCGGCCCCTTCAACGTGGACTCCCCTATTTACTGGGCAATCGGTCGCGGCATTCTGAACGGACTTCTTCCGTACACCGATCTGTTTGAAACCAAGCCACCGGGTATATTCCTGCTCAGCAGTCTCTCGATGTGGCTGGGAGGTGACATGCGTTTCGGTGCCCTCGCACAGGCATCTGTCTTCGTCCTCATGCCGCTGACGGTTATCGCGGGAGCACTCCGCATACGACAGATACGGCAACACGGATTGCTGATCGCAGTCGTTCTGAGTTCTGTCGTCTTTGGGACGCTACTCTCGCTCTATAGCGCAGAGCGTAGCGGCGAGTTCCAAGTGGAATCATTCGGCTCACTCTTCGTCCTTGCGTACGCAGCAGTGATTACGCGACCGGCTATCAGAAAAAAGAGGACACAAACGATCATCTGCGCTCTCCTCCTTTACTGTGCAATCGGACTGAAAGAACCGTTCATTATGACGGCACTCGCATGCAGCCTTCTTCTGGCGCGCAGGCCATCGGACATCATTCGAATGTTTATGATCCCCGTATGCATCACAGTAGTAGCGGGAGTAGTGACACTGATGCTGACTGGCTACCTGGACGGATACCTGCATATATATCTTCCGGAAATGCTCGGGAAGCACATTAACCAAAACGCCTCCCCTTTGTGGCAACGCGGATTTTTCCTGGAACTGACATACACGGATATCGCAGTATATGTCCCCGCTCTCGCGTGGATGGTAGCCGGCATGTGCGCGGCTTCGTTGATGCAGATACGATTTCATCACTCTTTGCGACGCTCCGTATTCACCGTGACGTGCATTTTTGCAGCTCTCTATTTACTCATGCTTTCAATCGGCATCGGCGGCAGCTACTGGAACCATCATTTTGTATTCGCTATCCCGGGGTATGGTGCACTGTTTTTCATTTTCATTCGCGAAACCGTTATGCATTGGCATAGATTGTTGCCACGGATCGCCGTGACTGCATTCAGCGTCGTTGCCTGCTTTGCCGGGGTACAAATTCCCGACCATCAGTACGGAGCCTATATCAGCGGTCTGGAAGATACCGAAAAACGCATGATGAATTCGGCGGCATACATCGATGCCGTTTTGGATGCATGTTCGATCGATCGCTATTTGTTTTTGGGTCCGAACGGACACCATCCGTACGGCTACACGAAACACTCCCCCATCGGTCCTCTCTTTATTCAATATAATGAATGGCTCCAAGACAACCGCCCGGAGTTCCGTGAAGACATGCTGGAAGCGACGGAAAATGCATTCTTTATCGTAAAGGATACCCTGACGATGGACTGGTTGAACGTCCCCATCCATAAACACCTCGAGCAATTCTTCACTACAGAACCGTGGCCATGTGCTTCGCACATTCCAAGGAACAGACGATATGAGTATCTATTTCGTCTCGCTGAACCCGACGTTCCTCTCACGAGACTACACACCCGCTTCTAAGCCGAGTAGAGTATACCCATGCGTTCTCTTTTCAGATTTTCTTTGCCCGTACAAAACCCGATGCAGCTCTCGCTGCTGTTTCTTCTGATTCTTTCGTACTTCAGCTTCGTCCATAACTTCTGGCAGCCGGCAGCGCTTTTCTGGGATGAGAACTATCACATCGCCTCTGCACAAAAATATTTGCACGGAACGTATTTTATGGAGCCACACCCGCCCCTGGGAAAGCTCGTGATCGCGGCCGGTGAATACCTGACCCACGCCAACCTCCAGAGTGACCAGTTCCTTGGTACGGACTACGCCACCAATCCCCCTCCAGGCTTTTCGTTCTTCGGATACAGACTGTTTCCGGTACTTCTGGCATGGCTGACCACACCGATCATCTTCGGCATTTTCTTTCTGATCACACGCAAATATCTGTGGGCGATCATGCTCAGCTTTCTCTATGTGTTTGATAACGCACTTATCGTTCACAGCCGTTCCGCGATGCTGGAATCGACGCTGCTCTTCTTCACATCGCTGACGATTCTCGCGTTCATGTTGGTTCTGGAGTCGAAAGATACCCGCAAGCTCTTTACTGGCTATTCGATTCTATTCGGCTGTGCATTTGGTGCGGCGATGGCCACCAAGGCGTTCGCGCTTCTCTTTATTCTGTTAGTCCCGATGCTTCTGTGGGTCCTTCGCAAGAACTTCCGGCAGTGCTGGGCGTTTTTGTGGAAGGCAACGCTGGCGTTTGGCATCGTCTATATCGGCATCTGGCATATCCACTTCGCTCGCGGCAGTACCATTAACCCATCACTCCCGGAGCCCAGTAACCCCGGGTACTACCAAGCGTCCGAAGAATACAAAGCGATTTTGAATGCGGGGAAGAACGGATCCGTCTTCGCGATCCCTTACATGCTGCGCGACTCGCTCAACTTCGTCGGCCACTACGAAGCCGGTGTTCCCAAGCTCGACCTTGCGAAGGCAGATGAAAACGGCAGCCCCTGGTTCCTGTGGCCATTCGGCGGTCGCACGATCAGTTACCGCTGGGAAACTCCCGATGGCAATGCCTACAAGTATTTGTACCTCCAGAGTAACCCCGTCGTCTGGTTCCTGGGTCTTTCGGGTGTCGTCCTCAGCTTTGCATTGCTCGTCGCATCAGTCGTATTCCCCGGTGCTGTACAACTGAAGCGTCGGTATCTCATCACCGTATTCCTCACACTCTATGCTTGCTTCCTGGCCGCAGTGAGTACGATTGACCGTGTGATGTACTTGTACCATTACTTCGTGCCGCTCACGTTCAGCTTCATCCTATTTGCTCTGGTATTCGATGAGATCCAGCAAATCGGCGCATGGAAGCTGACGACGGACAGGAAATCCTGGCTGCTCCTCGGCCTTGGAGTGTTGATGTTTGTCTCCTTCCAGTTCTACCGTCCGCTCACCTATTACGAACCGCTGACAACCGAGCAGTTCCAGCGACGTAATTTGATGAAGGTGTGGGATATGCACTGCGTTAACTGTGAGCGGAATAGTCCGTTTGTGCAGCAAACGCGATAATGGTAAAAGTCAACTTCAGCGCGCTAGCGCATGAAAGCGGAAAGATGTTTGCACGGTATGCAGCTCGTTCTATAGTTGTGGCATGACTGATGACGGAGTTATCACCAATCGGATGCTTCTAGAACACATGCAAGCACGGTTCGACTTGGTCGACCGGCGTTTTGGGAAGATAGACCAAAGATTGGAAAGTCTCGAGCGGAAAACGACGGACGGATTCGCCGAAGCACGCAGGCACCGCGAAATGCTGCAGGAAGATCTTGATGCGACTATTCGAAAGCAGGCAATCCACGACAGAAAACTCGCTATGGTTACAGGTGAACCATTACCTGAGGATTTCGACTGATTTGGAATGACATTATCGATTCGTCCTCAAATTCCATAGCTCTTTAAACATACGCACAATGACACGTATTGACCCTCCAGTCGGGGTTCCAGCACGACGCGGATAGTGTGGAACATTTACCGTGTACCAAGGAATATTGTTGCGTTTAAGACGTAAGAACATTTCGGTATTAAAGAGCTTCTCGACTCCATGGACCGGGCGAATGATCGGCCAGATTTTTTTCCGGAACAACTTCATGCCGCAATTCACATCGCGTACCCACAAACCCAGGACCAGAACGTTCATGGCCCCGAGTATTTTCCCGAACATATTGCGAATAAAGGGATCGGCACGGTGCGCCCTGCGTCCGGTGATGAACGCATAATCGGCAGTATGCGCAAGCAGTAATTCCAGGTCCTTCGCATGGAACTGCCCGTCACTATCCATGAAAGAAATCCAATCGGTTTTTGCGCTGTCACACCCGGTGCGAACTGCCAGTCCGTAACCCTGATTCTTCTCGTGATCCACGACCCGGAGAGCCTTTACGGATGTTTCTAGCTTTGCAAGAACCGCAGCCGAATTGTCTTTCGATCCATCGTTCACGACGATAATTGTTCCATCAATTCGGGCCTTCTTCATCCACGTGTCAACATCATGCACAGTGTGTGCGATATTTTCCTCTTCGTTGAAGCATGGCAGAATTACCGACAGCGTCATGCCGAAATGATAACGTTCGTGTAACTTCCTGTCACTTTATTCCGCACTCGTGAAATTTCCACTCTCCACTTCCACCAAAAAAACGATTGCGAATGTGCTCCGGCACAAGCGCCTGATTGCGTACCTTTGCTGCGCCGCAATTTTTGGATGTTCGTTCAGCTTGATGCTTTTCGTTCTGCCGCGGACAACCGATGGTATCTATACCATGAATGAAGAAGGAGAGAATGCATTCTCCATGCCGCTGCGCACAAAAACCGGCGACAACGCGCAGATCAAACTACGCTTCACGCTCAGCCGAAGCTCCTTCTCGCCGTCTGCCTATCGCATTGTTCCGGATGACTGCCTGGAGAGTCTCTCCATTAACGGACAATCTGTCGCAGATCCTGCGATCCCGTTTTGTGATTTCGTGGAAGGCCGCACGCTCGAGCTTGGCCCCTACCTCGTGTCGGGCAGTAACACGATCGAAGCAGTGGTGCGTAATAACGGTGGAGACGCACAGTTCTCCATGCGTGCCGTATGGAACGACTCGACTCTCCCGATTGCCGCGATTGTCGCAGCACTCTGCCTGCTAGCAGCCGCCCTTATTCTGCTTTCGCACAAACGCACTGCACCGTGGAAGATGAGCGTGTTTGTGCTCTTCTTTTTGGCAGTGGTCGTTCGCGTCTATTATGTGTCGATCACGCCGCACTGGATACGCGGTCACGATACGGACGGCCATATCGAATATATCGACCACATGGCCAATGAGTGGTCCCTGCCTTCCCCGGACCAAGGGTGGGAATCCTGGCAACCGCCACTCTATTACGCTGTTTCCGCCGTATGGTCCGCTCCTGTCCGTGCACTCGGCGCCGGTCGCGAAACTGTACTGTTCTCATTGCAAATTCTCTCGCTCCTCCTTTCCATTTGGACACTCTGGATTGTCTGGCGAATCGGTCGATGCTTGTTTGTTACAGATCGGGAAGGATCCGTTGCTATCCCGATTCTTTTTGCCCTTATCGCATTTTTCCCGAGTTTGATTTTCCTCTCTGCACGCATTAATAACGATGTGCTGATGGTCCCACTCGCGTTTCTTTCCATGCTCTACCTGCAGCGGTGGTGGAACGGGGACAAGCTACGCGATTGGTTGCTCTGTGTGCTACTCATAGCGCTCTGTATCCTCTCCAAATCAAACGGTTTACTGTTGCTACCCGTCGCCTTCGGGGCTCTTGCCGTTCGTAGAAAGATTTCGTTGAAGGGAGTGCGCGACGCAGTGCTGGGACTCTTGATTGTTGTCGTTGTTGCAGGGTGGTTCAACGTATGGCGGGCAATGCACCAGACATCCCAAGACATGATCGTCGGGAACACCGGGGCTCTCAACTCCGGCTTGGCTGTGAATAATGACATCGCAGCGTTTACGACCTTCAACCCTGCGGCGATGGTACGGATTCCATTCAACAATCCTTGGACAGATGAATCGCGCAGACAGCATTTTTGGGAGTATCTCTACCGTTCCGCGTTCTTCGGGGAATTCGACTTCGGGGTAGCGCGGATGCTCCTTGCTTCGTGGCTTGTCGCATGGTCACTGCCGGTCTTCCTGCTGTCATTGATCGGGTTTGTATTTGGCTTGATCCAATGGAAGCGCTGGACGCCGATGCTGCTTTTAGCAATCGTCTTACCCATTGGCCAAGCAATCTTCCGCTTTGAATATCCCTACGGCTCCTCGCAGGACTTCCGCTACATTCTGCCACTCATCCTTGCAACCAGTGCCTTTGCTGCATTGGCTGTTCTGCGAATAAAACAGCCACTAATCAAATCTGCCGCAACGCTCTCTGTGCAGGTATTTGCGGTTCTTTGCGCGATGTTCCTGCTCTATTCCTGATTCCTTTCTTACAGACAAGCGAATCTGCTAGGATGGCGGCCTATGCCAGCCGATTCCCTGGACGCCATCGTTTCCCTTTGCAAGCGCAGAGGGTTTATTTTCCCGGGCTCCGATATTTACGGCGGCCTCGCAAACACGTGGGATTACGGTCCGTTGGGGGTAGAATTGAAGAATCGTGTTAAGAAAGCTTGGTGGAATCATTTCATTCGAAAACAGGAGGATATGGTGGGATTGGATGCTTCCATCCTTATGAACCCTAGGACATGGGAAGCATCGGGGCATGTAGGATCCTTTGCGGATAAAATGAGCAGTTGTCGCAGATGTAACAGACTCATACGCGAAGATCATTGGGAAGGATTGATCCTGCAGAGTTCTTGGTATCAATCGCTTCAGGATATCTATCATACAAAAAAGGAAGTTACACTTGGCGATCTAAAACATTGGGGGGAAACCGCCGCAAAGAAACTTGCGCCCAATTTGGCAATCGTA
>JAYUSS010000151.1:0-29883 GCA_043755535.1 Candidatus Peregrinibacteria bacterium
CTTAAGTCGGGGGTTAACGATGATGAGCATTCGGAATTCATTCCGAATGTTGTATGTAAGGCTTTTAACGATAGTGCTGAAGGGGTAGTGAGGGGTTACCTTTGGATGAATACACGCACGGTGAGGATTTAAAAGACTTTCCTGAATTTGAAGCAAATTGGCATTCAGATCGAGAAAGACAACAGAAAGATGCTCAAAGTGTGGTACAAAACCTAACGCCAGAGGAACAAATTGAAAACGCTTTTGAGGAAATTGAAAGAGATCTTGCCGAAATCTGCAGTCTCACTTGATATCAAGATTGTTCTTATAAACGGCAAGCATCTGGCTGAGCTGATGATCGAACACGGCGTAGGCGTTTCGTCGCAGGTAACGTACACGGTGAAGTGCTTCGATGCAGATTATTTTTCTGAGGTGTAATATATCGGTTATGAAGATCGATCTATCCAAACAGGAATATGCAGATTTGCTTTTAATGGCGGCCATCGGTGAGCGCGTGATTTGCAATGATACGCTTTTGAATGAGTACGATAAGCGACAGAAGAGCGTGTCGAAAACGTTGAATGCTTTGTGTGAATATGCGAAAGATTTCGGCATGGAAGACGCAATTGAAATATGGCAGGGGAAAACGCATCTTAGCGAGCACTATATATTTGGAGTGTTCGATATCATGCAGGAATACGAGGAAGAGTATGTCTTCTGGGAAACGGGTGCGGTGCTCCTTGCGCGTCGGGATTTCAGTGAGACATATTCCGAGGCGGAGTGGAATGCCATGGATGATGAAGAGGCAAGACGGATCTTTTTCGATATGAGGATGAAATATCTGAGCGAGTGGGAGGAGTATGGGTATGACCGGTTGAGGATTGTGGAAGGGCGTGTCGATAAATCCTTGCTGTAGTGGGCACGAGTTCAATGATATAGAATTGAGGCATTTTTCCTGTAAAATAAAAGTATGATAGAGGCTTCCAAGAATCGTCGGGAATATATCAATGCACGCAATCTTTTTGAAGAAGCCAAGAGCAAATTGAAGAACTTTGATACGATTATGGGGTCAGTGAAAAGCGAATATGAAAAACTGAAAGAGGGGGGAATTCCCTGTAAAGCATTCAGTGACAATGACTCCGACGAATCTGAAATTATTGAAGTGACTCGTCTTTGCTGGAATCATGTTTTTAAGCATCCGCATAAACGCGGAACGAAAATCGAGAAGATCGAACGCGCATTATGTTTTCCAATGGCGTTGAAACTTCTGAAGAAGACAACAACGTATCAGGAAGTGTCACGAGAAACAGACAAAGGTGGTAATCAGTATTTATCTTTTGCTATTATTGGATATGTCAGAGGAAATCGCATTAAAGTCCTGATACGCAAACCCTACAAAGCAACCAACGCACGCAAGGTGCTATGGTCATTTTATCAAATGTCATCCGCTCCAAGTCGGAAGCAGGATGTTGTGATGGAATAAGTATTTTGGTGCTGTCTTCGACTCCACTCGCTTATCGCGTAGCTGGCCGGATCAAGGGGCTCCCGAAGGAACGTAACCTTTCAGCACCGTACTCATTATAACCGTTTGTGGCTGCGATGTGAATGCATTTTAGGTTCTTTTATTAACGCAGAAATGCGTTATATACGATCATGGAATCCGGTTGAAAATGATTAAGACGGATGGTTTCATATAGAAATGCACCTTTGAGTGAGTGGGGGGGGAAATCAAAAGCTTCCGTACGATGCGTTTCTCGGGTAGATTTTGACGTATGCAGTCCTCGGTCGCGCGTTATTTGGCAGACATCCAGAAAGAATTGCTCACAGGCCATGCACAGGAGCATAGCTACCGTCCCGCTCTTAAAACCCTGTTTGAGGAGGTGACGAAGCTGCGGGTGGTGAACGAGCCGAAAGGTAGCGAGCACGGCAGGCCTGATTTCATCTTTTTGAAGGGGGAAATCCCGGTCGGGTATGTAGAGGCGAAGGATGTGCATGTCAGTCTGGAAAAGATCGAGAAAAGCGAGCAGATGGCACGGTATTTCGGATATGCGAATTTGATTTTGACAAATGGACTCGAATTTCGATTCTATAAAAACGGCGCGCGATACGGGGAGGCGTTCGTGATCGCCATCAAAAATGGATCGCATTTGGAGGTGCAGGAGCGGCAATTTGTACCGCTTGAAGACATACTTGCGGATTTTTTATCCGAGCCGATTGATTCCATTCGATCCGCGAAAAACCTTGCGCAGATCATGGGAGGCAAGGCCCGAAGACTCCGCGACAACATCAATGAATTGCTTGACCCCGCTTTTACGGGAACGAAAGGCACGGAGATTGAAACGATCTACGGCATCCTCAAAGAGAAATTGATTCATGATTTGACGAGAGAGCAATTTGCCGATCTGTATGCGCAGACATTGGTTTATGGCATGTTCGTCGCACGGTATCACGATGACACGTCCGAAACTTTCACTCGTGAGGAAGCACGCGAGAAAATTCCCGCATCAAACCATCTGTTGCAACAGTTCTTCGATCATATCGCCGGCGTGAATTTCGAGAGGAAACTGTCATTTATCGTCGATGAACTTTGCGACGTGTTCGTGCATTCAGAGGTTAAAGATTTGGTGCATGGCTTGTATCTGAAAAAAGGGGATACGCACGATCCCATCATCCATTTCTACGAAGATTTCCTGCGCGAATATGATCCTAAACTGCGCATGAGTCGCGGAGTGTTTTATACGCCCCTTCCCGTGGTTCGTTACATCGTTCGATCCGTTGATGCGTTATTAAAAGAGCATTTTGGTTTACCGGAAGGCTTGGCGGATCGATCGACCGTTGAACATCCTGTTACCGAGCAGGGGAAAACATTCAAGAAGCAAATTGATCGTGTGCAGATACTAGACCCCGCAGTAGGAACAGGCACATTTTTGAACGAGGTAATTCTGCATATTCATGAGAAGTTTAAAGGGCAGGAAGGGATATGGCCGCAGTATGCCGAGGAACATCTGGTGCCGCGTCTGCATGGGTTTGAGCTGATGATGGCCAGCTACACGATCGCGCATTTGAAATTGAGTATGACATTGGCTGAGACGGGTGTGACAAATCTAAAAAAACGTCTGCGTATTTTCCTGACGAACAGTTTAGAAAAAGCACCGGAGAAAGATGACACATTGTTCCGTGATTTAGGATTGCAAGGTGCATTGACCGAAGAGGCGCAGATGGCGGAAGAGGTGAAACGTGATCTACCGATAATGGTGGTGATGGGGAATCCGCCGTATAGCGTGAGTTCGATTAATAAAGGAGAGTGGATCATGGATCTTTTAAAAACGTATAAGGAAGGTCTACAAGAAAAAAGTTATAACGCACTTTCCGACGATTATGTAAAATTCATTCGTTTTGCCCATCATCTTGTTGAAAAGAATGGACAGGGCATTGTGGCAATGATTACGAACAATTCATTCTACGATGGAATTGTGCATCGAAAAATGCGAGAGAGTCTTTTGCAGACATTTGATCATATCTATGTGCTTGATTTGCATGGCAATAGTAAAAAGAAGGAAACAACGCTCGACGGAGGGAAAGATGAAAACGTATTTGATATTATGCAGGGTGTTGGGATTTCGTTGTTCGTAAGGACAGGAATGAAAAAGAAGGATAAGCTAGGAGTAGTACATCATTTTGACCTCTATGGAGAAAGGGAAAGTAAGTATGAGCATTTGGAGCAAAATGATGTATGTAGTACCAAATGGAAAAAATTGGAGGCACCAACGCCGAATTTCTTTTTCGTGCAGAAAGATTTTGGAGCTCAACTAGAATATGAGATAGGAATTAAGTTAGACAAGCTATTTCATATCAGTGCCGCAGGTATTAAAACGCACAGAGACGATATTGTTATTTCTTTCAAAAGTAATGAGCTTGAAAATAAAATTTTAAACTTTGACAGAGATCATTTATTTGACTCCAATAAAATAAAATCCATTACTTATAGGCCTCTAAATCAAAGAGCTATTTATTATGATCTGGATCTTGTGACAAGGCACCGTTATGAAAAGATGAAACATTCTTTCATGCAAAATATTTCGCTTGTTATGGGAAGACAGACAAAAAACAGGAGTATCACTCATTTTTTTGTAACATCTAGAATATCTGAAATGAAAACAGCCGAATCTAGTACGGGATCATATCAATTTCCTCTTTATTTATACACTGAGTCCATATCAATCCCCGGAGAAAAACGTACTGCGAATCTCAATATGGAATTAATAAAACCCGTATTTGAGAGCCTTAAGATGGAATCGAAAGAAGATGGTATCGGAGACGGCAAAGCCACCTGCGGCCCCGAAGACATCTTCGATTACATCTACGCCATTCTCCATAGCCCCACATACCGCGAACGATACAAAGAATTTTTGAAGATCGATTTTCCGCGTGTGCCGTTTACCGGTAATCGCGATTTGTTCTGGAAGTTGGTGTTATTGGGACGAGAGATTCGGTTGCTGCATCTTATGGAGTCGCCAAAGCTTTCTACGTTGATGACAACGTATCCCATTGCAGGGAGCGGGGAGGTGGAGAAGATATCGTATGAAGATAGGAAAGTATGGATAAACCCGACACAGTACTTTGACGGTGTGCCAAAAGAAGGATGGGAGTTCCCAATTGGTGGTTATATGCCCGCGCAGAAATGGTTGAAGGATCGCAAAGGTCGCACACTCACATCAGACGATATTCTGCATTACCAGAAAATGATTGTGGCGATGGTGGAGACGGGGAAGTTGATGAAGGAGATTGACGAGGTGATTGGGGAGAATGGGGGATTTCCTCTTATATAATCTCTCTTAGCATGTTCAACCCTCTCAAGCCCCATAACACCCTCCCGCACCTGCCTTCTATGTATGGTTTTAATCAATTCCCCATTTAAAGACCATAAATGCCGAAAAAAATATTTTTTGACTCATGTTAACCCGATTAACATTCAAGACAATTCATGTTAAAAATCAGGAGGATATTGAACATGTTTGATACACGTTACCTCCTCATTCCAACCAAATAATTTACAAACCCCTCCCACAAGGTGTACGATCATCCACCTATGACTATCAAACCTGCCCCACCACAAATCATCCTCTACCAAACCGAAGACGGGAAAACCCGCGTTGAAGTTCGGTTTGAGCATGAAAATGTCTGGCTCACGCAAAAGCTTATGGCAGAACTGTTTGGCACAACGGTTGCGAATATCAATATCCATCTCAAAAATATCTTTCAAACCGGCGAACTTGACCAAGATTCAGTTATTAAGGAATTCTTAATAACTGCCGCAGACGAGAAAAAATACAATACGAAGATGTACGGGCTGGAGGCCGTTGTAGCCGTCGGTTATCGCGTGCATTCCAATCAGGGCACTCTCTTTCGCCAATGGGCAACGGATCGTCTGAAAGAATACATGGTAAAAGGATTCACGATGGATGACGCGCGGCTGAAGCAGGGTGGCTACAAATCGCGCTACTTTGAAGAATTGTTGGAACGTATCCGCGATATCCGCTCCAGCGAACGGATGCTGTACCAAAAAGTGACCGATATCTACGCAACGAGCATCGATTATCGAAAGGATTCCAAAGAGACGGAGTTGTTTTTCAAAACGGTTCAAAACAAGATGCACTTTGCAGTGACGGGGAAAACAGCCGCCGAACTTATCCTCGAGCGTTCGAACGGCAAAGAACCATGTATGGGACTCACGAATTTTTCTGGTCTACACATGATCAGACGCGATATTTACATTGCGAAAAATTATTTGAACGAAACCGAGCTTGGAATGCTCAATCGCATTGTGGATGCGTATTTATCATTTGCCGAACTTCAAGCGCAAAGTGAAAGTACCATGACCATGAAAAAATGGATAAGCAAGCTCGATGAATATCTGGCCTTATTGGGCAAAGGTGTTTTGAAAAATACCGGAACAGTGAGTGCCGAAGAAGCTGCAGAAAAAGCAGATATGGAATATGAAGAATTTAAAAAAGGGCAGGATAAAAATTATCTTTCCGATTTTGACCGAGAAGTGCAGAAGTTGCAGGAAAAAGCAGAATCCTCTGCTGACACGAGAGATGGAAAATGATAATTGGCTCCCCCGACTGGATTCGAACCAGTAACCCCCTCGTTAACAGCGAGGTGCTCTACCATTGAGCTACAGAGGAATAATCGGACATCAGAATACGCTAACGTTACCCGATCGAGCTTATTTTTCCAACGCCTTGCTACGCAAGACTAGGCATTGAGCTACAGAGGAACGTGAACGAGATTATACGGATCAAACAGGTATTTACCAGCCCTTGTAGGCATCAAATGACGCAATTCTCGTGATTACACTTCTTTCGGCCTTCTGCGATGTATGCATAGACCATCCGTCCGATGGTCGGAAATCCGGGAATCCAGAGCAGGGGATACAGTGGCCAGAGTGGCGGAAGCTTTCCTGCCATGTATCGGAAGGCGTCGAATCCGGTCTTGTAGGAGTCATCAGGGAGCTTGATATGCATCGCTTTATCGAGCGATTCTTCGGTGATCTCCGGTGCAAATGTATTCCTGTTTTGCACGTTCCGGAAATCAACAAGCGTGAGTGCGTTCAGCCAATCACATGATTCGAGGGTGTAGGTACTACGCAGGCAGAGACCGCAGTGGCCATCAAAAAGAACGATAACATTGCCTCCGGCCTCCGGCCTCCGGCCTCTAGAGGCTAGCGGCTGGGGGCTAGCGGCTTTTTTCAGCCATTCAATATCTTCCTCTCGGAGCAGTCCCAGGTAGGCGACGAACATCGCGGGGGAGAAGGATCCGGCGTCCATCATGATGAAGATTCCCAGGTGGAAGGGGATTCCGATACCCATCAGAATTCGGCGAAGCGGGATACGGGGAAGTATCCGTGGTAGAAAACTCGTAAACCAGGCAGGGATAAGAAGAAGAACCCACGCACCCTGCCACGCGAGTGCAACGCGGTCGAAGTGTGGCGTTGCAGGGTAAACACTATCGACAAACCATGCAGGGAACCGCGCAAAGAGTGGGTGATGGAATGTTACCTGTACCGCCGTTCCGTTTTCCCACATAGTCCCAAGGATCTTGGTCCAGAACGATGTGACATAGAGGACAATCATCTGCCACAAGAGCATGCGCCAGGGCCAGATCGGCATTGTCACTGCGAGGAGTCTTCCTTTTGTTTTTTTCCAGAGGTTCCAACCTTCTACAGAGCGATCCAGGCTGAGCGCATGGATCCCCGGGGAAATCATGAGGATGAAACCGATAGTGCGAAGCAATGTGTCTCCTCCCCCCAAAATTGTGGAATTTCGTTCATGGAAAGAAAAAAGAAGCAGGACACTCAGGATAGTCGAGATGCGCGTGCGAATGCCCGCTGCGGTGCAGAGAAGCAGAATGAGCAATATCAGATACAGGCAGTGAACGGCTAGCGGCAATGTGACATAGTCGAGCAAGGTGAATCGCCACGTGGCACGTACGAACGTTTCTTCCAGATGCGGGGGGAACACGCCCACTTGGCTGTAGTAATACGAAATATCTTTCCACTGGAAGAGGTAATACAGCGCACCAATGCTTCCCCAGGCAATGCGCATCATGCCAAAGCACTGTGCCGGAATGCGGCGGAAGAAAAACCTATCGATAGCACGAACAATACTCATGGGCACACAGTGGTAAAGCCGATAGTATCAGTCGTTTTGGCTGTCCACTGCGCCCACCAGCTTTTGGGCATTGGCTCTTTTAACTGCGGCAGAACGTACCAGCGATAGACTAGGCGTATAGGTGTCTCGGCGGATACCGCGTGATCAAGGCATATGAGCTGCAGAAATCGCCCCGCATACGGTGCCCGGTTATTGCTGAATTCATCGAGCAAATTTCCCATCATTTTCATGCGCGGTGCGTGACGAAAGAATGAATATGCATACGGCTCGATCGTTGTGAGCTCTTGCCACCTGTTGTCTTCGTGAATTTCAATGCGGTAGGCGGTAACGCGTCGCAGCGGGTCAGGAGAAAAAATATTCCACAGTTGCCATTGGCTGGTGGCGAACATGTACGGTGTCACCGGCGGAAGCAGATCGATGCGACTCCATTTGGCAAAGATGTCATTCGCCTCACGCGGGATGCTGTAAATGAAGACGGCGGATATGTGCCACAGTAGAAAGATGATCAATACTATTTTGCCGGCTACGTTCAGAGGTGATTGCATGCGCTTTAGCGCTTTAGAGGATAGAGAAGAAAGAGAGGACTTAGAAGACTTAGAGGAGTAGAAAAAACATTCTTCTACATCTTCTAAAGCCTCTACGTCTTCTCAGTCCTCAGCGTAGTGGCTTCAACATCACCACCTCGCGCCCCACAAACTGGTCGACTCTGCGGTACAGCAGCGATGTGTGACCGGGGATTTCTGCAACGGTGCCCGGCGGCAATACGGCTTCAAAACCGATTTTTGCGAGGTTCTTCCATACTTGTTCCAAAAACACGGGGCCGGCTTTTAAATACCAGCAGGGGAATGTCGCAACCACCGGAACTCCCGGCAATGTTTTTGCGACGTTCTGCAGGAAAGCCATTTCCACCGCGTCACATTCGGCTCGGTATTTCGCCGCGTCTTTGGCCGTAGGTCTGTCCGTGAGTGCGGGCCCAAGAGCAGATTCCGTTACGATCACATGCGGATAGGAGGAACCCTTCGACTGGCTCAGGGTAAACGGTTTCGTTGCATCGTGCTTCCACACCGTACTTTCTGTGTCTTTCTTAAAAATCTTTTCCTCTTTGCGAATCCACTCCAGGTTTTTCTCGCAACCGTTTACCGCTTTGAGCGACACGTCGGATGCCAGGACCGGCCAACCATTGAGCAGTGCCTCCATTGGCAGCACACCCGTGCCGCAGAATGGATCAAGAATCGTGAGATGTTTAGGTGCCTTCGGATCAACCTCATGCGCAATCCAGCTACCAAGGTTCAGAAGCATCTGCGCAAGTTTCGGTGGAAGCATTCCGGACCTCGTATCGCGGACGGGCTTATGCATATCGCGCTTTGTGTAGCCATCGGGGTTCTGTGCGGCGACTGTGCGACCCACCCATAAAAAATCTTCTTCGGGGTCAGCCAGAATCACAAACTCACATCCGCCTTTGCCGTTGATCAGTCCTTCATCGTGCAACTGAGCGGACACGGGAGCTTTACGTTCATTCCCGATGTACCGTGACGGCATGCCGTTTTTTTTGAGCATTGCTTTGATATCGCGGTAGAGCCCGTGCACCACCTCTCTGTCGACGCCGTACGCACGCACGCTAAAGGTGATTTTTCCTTTCTTTCCCTGCACTTCATTCATGATCGCTTCGGGGATTTTTTTGATCGAGGAGACAGGCCGTTCTTCTGCAAGCAGGAACACGCCACCCCAACGCTGGAGCATCTTATTATCGAGCGGGACAGGGCTGGAAAGCAGGGCGATTTGTGGCATAACCATACGCCGAAGCGTCAGGCCGGGCACGCAGGCAAAAAGCTCGGAAAGGCTCAAACCGGGGTGATTACCCAGAAAAGCAGCGTAAATCTTGGTTGGTGCAGGGGTCATGGTGCCAGCATACCGCTTTCCGCCTTTGTGCGGAACATGTTCCTCTTGATCCCAACCCACCCGAATGCGGCTTCTGCAGCTTGTCGCAGGGTTGATCCGCCGCTTGCAAGCAGGAGAGTAAGAAGGAGCATGATGACCGGCATCAGCTGCACACCTCCGCGCCCAAGACCCGTTTGCATGCGCGCCTCGGCCGAGAGTCCTGTAAACAAGTACAAAAACATCTGGCCCAGATACACGATCAGGACGTAACATGTGAGCGGCAGCCAGATGCTAAACGCACTTCGACAGCGCCAGATAAGAACAAGGATCAGTACCGGGAAGAGCAGCAACCAGTTTCCTTCAAAGAAGGTGTTGATCACGAGTGAGAACCAGATTCCGTCTTGCCACGCAAAGCCGAGTGAGGTGAAGGGTTTGGCGTTACCGAACGTGAGGCCGTTACCCCACTTGAACGCGAGCCACGGCAGCGACAAAATGATCAAGCATCCTGCGTACCACGCAATCACCTCACAGACATCGCGCGTCGTCATGTTCTGTTTTTTCCACGAGACAAGCAGACCGATACCGATAAGGAGGATCAATGGCGGCAAATACAGAAGCAGTCCTTCGTTTTTGGTGAATGGGATGATTCCTGCGGCGAGTGCGCCTATCCGAAGCAGTGTCATACGTGTATCACGATCGCTGGAAAGCATCGCGCGCAGCGGGAAGACAATCGCCAAGAGGATGTGGAGCGACAAGAAGAGATCGGCATAGGTGTTTGTCCCGTGCATCGTATACAGCGGCATGCTGCCGAGCAGATACACGCCGGCCAAATCCCACCCCGGTCCGGCTAGCCTCCGCAGAGTGCGAGCGAGGAAGATCAGTACCGCCGCATACCAAAAGACATGAATGCCGTTTGCAGCAGCGTCGCTCCATCCTCCATTCAGAGTCGCAAGCCATGTTTTGGCGAGCGGGACGGCCGGCGGGTAGGAGCTGATTCCCTTCACGGATACTTCTGCAGGTTCCCCAGGGAGCGCCAAGGTAAGTGCTTGATCGATGTAGTAGACCTTTGCCCGCAGGTTCCAGTTATCCATCGTGTCATCCAAAAATGTCGGCGTGAGGAGCAGAAAGACCGTGGAAGCGAAGAGTGTCTTAAGGATCACCGATGCGACGAGGATCCAGAGCGTGATATGCAGCCAACGGGGAACGGAAGAAGCTTCTAGCTGATAGCTTCTAGCTTCTAGGGGCTTGAGGCTGGAGGTTCGCGGTATATAAGAAAGAGCGCCTACCACTACAAGAGTTAGTATCTGCACGCTTAGGAATCCCAGAAGAGATAGTGGCATACCGCCGTACACATGTGCAGAAAATGTCAGCAGCATCGTGAGCGTTAGGCCGAGCGTAAAGCCGACGGCGATGTGTTCCCATCGGTCGAGCACGCGTGCTCGCTTCTGGAACAAATTTAAAAGCAACATCCCGTTCACGGTTGGCAGGCCGAGGCCGACAATGTAGGCGAGTACAATCATTTAACTGTGCTAAAGAGGAAGTTCGACGCATCGATTTTGTCGACGATTATGCCAGGTCCTGCAAGTGTCTGGCTTGTCCCCAGGCGAAGCATAGAACCCGAATCTACCCAGATGTCTGTTCTATCCAGAATCATCCAGAGCGTTGCGCCCGTCGCTTCTTTGGGGTCGGCGATAATGACACTCGGGTACGCCAAGTAGCGGGAAATCGGGAAGTACACTTCGCGAATAGGACTCATCATCACAAACGTCTCCTCTTTTTTGATCGCGGGTAGGAAGCGTTCTATATGAGCATACACATTGCCAAAGTTCCGAAGTTCCTTCTCGGCATCAGGTTTAAGGACATATCGATGGATATCCTCGGCGGCATACGAAACAACTTCACTGCTCATGCGAAGGTCAAACACAAGCCATACACCCGCAAGCGTCAGGGCAAAGACCGCAACACCTTGCGCTTTACTGCCGCGCATCCAACCCACCAAGACACCGAGCATCATGGCAATGCCGAGTAAGCCGAACATGTACCGCGTCACCGACCAGGCATACGGCGGAAGAGTTTCAAAGAGTCCCATACGTTCAGGCGTATTGGTCGCAATCAGCGGTCCCCATAAAAAGTTAATGCTAAAGGGGCGGAACGTATCGAAGGTCCAGAAGCTTAGCCATGCTTCGCCAATGCGTTCATAGAAAGGCCAATGACGGAACTGCAACTCTTCGATTGTGATGTCACTCCCGGCCGGGAAGGCGATGGCCAGCTGCGCAGTTTTCCAATTCCACTCCGGGAAGCGGTTCACGATCACATCGATATTCTGCATTTGTTCACCTCCGGGAATCGTAAAATTCATCTGTGTCAGATTCGTGTCTTTTGCACCCTTTGGTTGCCATAAAATCGCCGCTTGCACCGGGCGGATGCTGCGTGCACGGACAGTGATGACGTCCGTCGGTCCGTCAATTGGACTGTTGTCCCAAACGATATACCCATCTTTCTGCGTAGAGATATGTAACCCGCTTGGTGTCACTTGGGCATTATTGAGTTGGACCACTCTTGCTTCTTTGGGCATCGTTCCCAAAAAACTCCACGGCGTGATTTCTTCCGCGTGAGTGGTTTGCGCCAATACCATAAAGGCGAACAGGCCGGACAGAACGCGAGTGATCACGGGCGAATTGTACCTCGTTCGCGTTGTTAGAGCTATATTCACAACTGCAACCTCCTTCTTTCTATGTAAAGAAATCCTGAATGATTTCTTCTATAACAATGATTGTTTTCTCAATCGCCTGTTCTGTCGTCGCGCTTTCATCTGCATAGAGCCGTCGATAGGTAGAACGCGGCAAGAATTTATGTTCATATGTTTGTTTTACACCGCCCCCTCCTTCTCCAATTCCATGGACGAGAAAATAAATATCAGGATCTCCTTTGATTTGTTCAAGGATCGGATCCAATGCCTTTTGCTGCCCGAATCCATCGGTGATCATCGACAGTACCTTCAGAGATCTGTAATCACCCGCTCTCACACGTCCGTACTCAAATTGCAGCGCCGCCGCATCGTTTGTTCCTCCGCCTTTCTTTGTGTAGGTCATAATCGAATGGAATCCCTGCACAAGACTTTTGAGTGTCATGGCAGGTGTTAATGTCGGCATAGGCGCATGTGGAACGTTATCGAAGCATGTTACTTCCAGTTCCAAAGGTGAAGGATTTCCGGGTTTCGTCTGGTATTTGGCCGCATTGGTACGGAGTTCTTCTTGAATATTGAACGATGATTTCGCAAAAACTGTGTAGTACCCAAGCGTTCCATCTATGTCACCAATCATACTAGATGAAGTATCGATGAGCTTATACAGCTGAAGCGATCGAGGTGAACGTTGTCGTGGATTATTTGACCATGTTGGAGTTTCGATCTCTCCACTAATCATGCGTTGAAATGTTTCTACCTCTCGTCCGGGCTCGATCATAAACCCTTGGCGTTGGCCACCTCGCACCACCGGCATATAGTCGCGGAGCACGAATCGAGTCATTACTTCCGTCATGCGTTGGATTTGCGCATCATATTTGGCACACGTTTCAAGAAATTTTCGGTATACCTCCGGAGGAACGTCCAGTTCACGGGCAATTTCATCCACAGCTACTTCATTGAGCAATCCTTGCCGCCCGAATATTTTCGCACCCATTTGTCCTTGTACTACGGCGATCGGTTCACCTCCCTCTTTTCCATCGGCAACGTTTATTATTCGTCCTGATCCTGCAATTCCATTTATGCGTATGACGACTCGATCCAGCTCTTCTCCGAATTCCCGAAATGCTTGAGCGGGGTCCCCCTCTTCGTCCCGTATGCGATCGATTTCGCGTTGCAACAACAGACCAAAATCCGAAACAAATTGAATAAATGCCGGTGACTTCTCCCCTCCTCGGATACGGGGATCTGTCAAAATATCAAATGTTCGCTGCATGTTAGGGTATAACGTCGCGACATCCGGTGCGACCAATTGCGGGTCTGGGAGATCGAAGAATGGTGCGACGAGGGAGACGTTCAGATGTTGGTTATATGCCGGGATTCCTTCGAACGATCCTGCATCCCAGGGGAAAGTCCTGCGGTTACTTTGTTCAAAACTTTCCATGCGTTCCCGCTCCCGTTCCCACATTGCGGTTGCTTTTGCAGGGTCCTCTAGCTGTTCTTCCAAATTCTCCGGTTCCTCTATCATCATTAACCCACGGTTTTGTTTCCACATATTTCCAAGCAGTTCCCCTGTTTGAACTGTATGGCTGAAAGCAGTGGTACTTTCCAATAAAATGTCCCCAAGAACGTTTTCCACCATATGGAGCATTTTTTGCCGTCGTTTCGGTGTGATTTCTTGCGGAAGTAATGTATCTCCCGCTGCGTACAATCGCGTGCATGCATCTTGGAATTCCATGACGTCAGGAGTGTGATGTCCCAGTTCATGAGCGAATACGGCAAGACGTCGGAAGGGCGCCAAGCGTTTGTACTCTTTCGGATCAAAATAAATCGTACGTGTTTGCAGATCTGTTGCGAAACCTGCGTCCGTCGATCCTTTCGGGCGAGCCTGCAAACGGAAACCACCGGTATTGCCGATCTGGTCAAGAATCCCCAATTCCAACGGACTGAACAGATCGGAAAGGGAAGAGACATCTTGTATGTCGCTCTTAGTATCCGCGAGGTCTGCCGATGCGGATGATTCCGGTGTCATAGCACGAAGGTCAGAAATTTTTGAGCGGTGGCAACGGTTCGATTTTTGCTTGCTTTCGTAACTTCTCAATCATGTCTTTCAATCCTATATTCTTTAGTTCCGCCAATGATTTAACGACACGGACATACGGTGTGATATTTTCTGGCATTTTACCCTCATTGGTTGCATCTTCCATTTGTCGTTCTGCTGCACCGACAAACTCCATCAGTTCCTCGGGAGTTGCAAGTTGCAGATCCAGCATCTGCTTGCCCAATTGCAGTGCCTGTGCCAAGGCTGAGTAATTGTGTTCGAATTCCGGCATGCCCAAAACCTCGGCGGGAATTCGTTTTTTCGTACGTGTAGTGGCGGCATTGCCGGAAAATACGGACTCACGAGCAGTTATAAGTTCCTCCCGTAACACAGCATTGTGCTTGCTGATTGCAAAAGTTATATCCTCTTTTAAAGAGAGGCCTCCTTCATATCGCAGTGATTGGACAATGGCGAGAGCCTCGACTTTGTTCATATATTTCACAAGGCTGCGAATCACTTCCGTATCATCAGCTGTCAGGTTTGATTTGGAATTCATGGATTGCGTGTCGCGCAGTAAACGCAACTGAGGAATGATTTCCTGATCGAGGATCGCCTGCGCGCCCACTGGGAGTTTTTTAATACTTCTTCCACGCTCTTCTTGGAAGCGACGTCCGGCATCTTGTAATTGTGCGATAAGGTATGACTGCACTTCGGTCAAACAGGTGACTTCTTTTCTTCCAAGGACAAGTTGTTCGACTCCTGCAGCGATGACGGGGACTGCCGTTGCTACGTTTTCAACGGGATTGGTCTTACATAATTTATTCAATCCGCGCAGGTATTTCTGTAACTCTTCGATTTGCCCCTTATGAAGGGTGCCCGATGCTGACTGGTTCGCCGTAAGAGCAGTTTCCAGGTACATCGGCCATTGCTTCGCAATCGCCATTTCCGTCATCCGTTCCTCTATTCGCTGTACGAGCGGTTCGGATAGCCCAAGAACAGCGAGCGATGCGGTCATTTCCAAATGTTCGACGAATGATTTGGATTCGTTTCCGTGACATGGGCAACGTTTCACACCGCAGACGATGCATCGACCTTCATACCGATCTGCGTCATCAGCGTATACTTGTGTAGCGAACGGCTGTTTTACTTCTCGTATCATTTGAGCAAGGCGGTTGGAGCTGAGGTCCGGCACAAGTGTTTGCAGCGCTTCCGAACAAGTTTGCAAATAGCCCGTACCGATCAGTATCACGAGAATCTGCTGCAGTGCATCGTTCAGATTCTCCGCTTTGATCGGCTTGATGATTTTTTCCATCAGAGCGTCGTCCAATGTCATCGGCTTCTCGGTGTGTTCGGGGTTCATTGCATGACAGATTGCGATGACTTCGCGGTGTGACAAGAGGTGACTCTCCGGACGTCCTCGGTAGTTCTTGCGCAGCATCGTTGTGATGCGCGGAAGAACATCTGTTACCAAGTGATGTACACGGTAGGCTGTTTCATCTTCCAAATAGAAACGGCCGTCGCTGCCCGAGAGATGAGGCCAGACCACACATTCCGCTTCTTCTTTGGGAGGCATTCCCTCGACACCAATGATCCTGTCACGGTAACGACTCATGAACGCAGGCTTCGCTCCGGTGTTGCCGTGCTCGACACCGATGTTTCCCGTCACGCAAATGCGGAAGTTTTTTCCTACACGGTGCCACTGCCTCGTGATGGTATCGAAATACCATCCTTTCGGACGGGGAATGGGTTCCCCTTCTTTCGGTGTAATAGATGGGCGTGAAGCTGCCTCTTCATCTGATGCAGGAATAGCCAGAAGAAGCTCGTTCAGGAATGCCCAGTCTTGCAATTCCGGGAATTCATTCATGATCACGGGTTGATCGGCCATAAGTGCCTTTAAGATCGGTCCCGGTTCATATCCGTGCATCTCGACCTGTGCACGCAGAATGCGGGCAAGATCATTATGGAATTCCGCGTGTAAGGTTTTACTGATTCTACCTTTGATACCGTCAAGAATCCCATCATTGTTGATCGTGTCGAGTTCTTCCCGAGTGACGCCGCAAGAATCGGCATACGCACTCTGTGCCTCGCAAAATTCTTTGACCTGGTCCGCGCTGAAATCCTTAATGGTTTGCAGTAATGCCTGGCGAGATTCGATCCCTTTCTCGAGTCCGAGCGTGGGTTTTGCAATGAGAGTCCATGACGACTGCCCCGGATCGATCACAATCGAGAGGGGCTGGATGCCGTGACTGCGGAAATAATCTTCCAGCACGCTTGTCTTTCCCCACCCCGGAGGTCCGACGAGTGCTGCCCCTGCAGTTTTTGTCGCACTTGCACCGTAGGTATTTGCATGGATTTCGTTGAGAAGAGTGACCGTACTTGGTCCTTCGAGGATCGCACGTCCTTCGTGTAAATCGCGGATATATTTCAGATGTTGAGCGCGACTGTGTGCCATACGCACTTCGGGCTTTTGCCACATGGTGCGTAGGGCGATTATCGTGCGCTGTTCTTGTTGTTGCATTTCACCTCCGCCATTCAAAATTTTTCGCATCAAGCCGGTTGTTCCGCCAATGATGCCGCCGATACTGCTCTTGCCCATTTTGTCGATCACCGATCGTGTTTGCTGACGATCATGGATAAGGCCCATTCTTTTGGCTAATAAGTGGGCAAAGTTTCCGTACGTCGCCGGATTGTTTACACGGTTCTCGTCGTAAGTAACGTTGTTGTTGAATGCATGAATACGCATTGCCTCACGTGAAAGCGAATCTCCGAATCGTCCGACAAGATCAAGAATGCTTGTGCGCAGAGATGCTATCGCACCTCGTAGCGATGTCATTGCCGCTGGGGGCAGATCTGCCTGTGTGACTTGGCTCTTTTCCAATAGACAGCCAGTGGCGAACTCGCGGGTCAAGCGCGTCAGGTCTTGTACAATAAGCTCCGCGTGCTCCGGATTCAGACCTTCGCGTCTTGTTTCATCTTTCAACCTGAGATGTACATCATCGGCGCAAGGAAGTTTCTGAAGGAACCCGAGTGGATCACGTTGCAACAGTTCGTCGGCTTGCTCTGGTGTGAGTCCACCGAGTACTTCGTCGATGATAGTCTGTTCAAGTGGCATAGAGAGGGTGGATAGTTTCTGGAACTTACTTCAGATTTCTTCGCTTGCTTGCAGGCTTAAATTTCGGCAAGTGCAAAAAACCGCTTCTGGCCGGCTTGGGATTTTTCGGTGTGAAATCGATGCGAGCTTGCTCCTTCTTTTGTTTACTCCAGAAGAGATATTTCAAACCCTTGAATAGCGCTTCTTCTTTTGTACCTATGAGTGCGGTGCGCAATTCCTCCCATGCGACATGTAACTCCGCAGGAAGAAATGATTCATTTTTTGAATCTCGAACGAGTTCCATTTCCGTCTCTTCTCGCCCGGCAAACCGGCCGGCGAAACTTAATTCTTGGAATGCAATAAGACGCGTGAGAATCTGTTGAACAGCTTCTGTTCTTTTCTTGCCCTCGGGCATGTTTGGAAGCTTCTCTACAAATGTGCGAATTTGTTCAGACAATGCGATATCTTCCGCTTCTTCGTTCTTTTCCCATGTATCTATCTCTTTTGCGATGGTTTTCTTTCGGCTGGGTTTTGATTGCTGCAGATCGATGCTCGCTTTAAATGCCACTTCATCGTACCCGCGTTTTTTACAGAGAGCCGTAATGCGTGAACGGAAAATTTCTGCCGTTGCATCAATGGTGACGGTTTCTTTCGTTCGTTTTAACATGTGTGTCCTCCACCATGATTCATGCGATGCGGGCAGCCGGTCGCCGAATGTCTGTTGGAACTTTGCCCATGCAAAACTGAGTTGTTGAGGAAGAAGAACCTGTGTTGTCTCCATCGGGTCGCTGTCCAAGCCGAAGCGAGTGACTGCATGTGCATGGGAAAGATTACCCATCAGATGTTTAAATCGGCTGTTTACTTCGAATAATTTTGGATGCTTGGGAAGGCTATCGTTCTTTGAGGCATCCAGTAGTTCCTTCGCCCATGCACGATCTAGTTTTGCAGGAAGTTTAAAACGAAGGCCCCGGTCCTTCTCCGTTTCGCCGGTAGCTTTGTAACGAGGGAATACGTCCGTTCCCCAAATGCCGTAGCGTGGCTCATTCTCATGATATTCGGTCTTCGCATGTGATGTTTTAAAGCCTTGCGATGCGAGAATCGCCTGGACCAGCCGGCGCTGCTTTTCTCCGATTGAATCGACACTCATGATGACGATATCATCGGCGTAGCGTCCGTATTCGAAGGTGTCTCCGAGTTCTTGTGTTAATGATTCTTGGATCGGCCGATCAAATTGACTCCCGACCATGTTAGCGATGGCCGGACTCGTCGGCGCGCCCTGCGGCAAACGCCCGTCGATGCAACACAGTCGTGCGACAATATCAGCGAGCCGCAGTCGCTCCTCCTCGGAAATTGTCGGACCTTTCTTCCAGCGTTCCAGAATGCGAAAGAAAAAATGATTCAGTGCTTCCGTGGCTTGTGCTTGTGTGACAGACGGGAAGAAATCCGTGATGTCTGTGGAAAATACTGCACGAAGATCGCCCGTTCCATCGTTTTTCTCACCGAGATTGGAAAGCATTCTCCGAAGACCGCCGTACGCTCCACCACTGATACCACGTCGGAAACCGTATACCCCCGGAGCGAGTGATGCTCTGCTGAGCAATTGTTCATTGATCTCTGATTGGAGAAATTTCAGACGCGCTTCAGGCGCTTCAATTACCCGCATCTTTCCGTTGCGTTTACTTACTTCACTTCGGCTATACAACTTGGTTGGATCAATAGCGAGTTGTTCCAATGATCCGGCAATGACAGCTTCTGCCGGCCATCCTTCCGTGGAAGGACGGTGCAGAATTTGAGCAAGAAGCATGATGTCTTCTTCCCGCGGAACGCGCGAAAGGGAGACTGGCCTGTCCGGCGAGGCATTGGACATAGGAGTGAAATTATAATGTAATATATATAAGTCAAATAGCTATTTTGGATATGTATGTTGGCTCTATAGGCTTTTTTGCGAAAGAGTGAAGATTCTGCCATACTTGCAAACCTCTTTTACGAGGAACCTGGTTGCTGTTATCTGCCTGTGGGGGGATCCTCTCGATCCCCGCCCATTTTTTGTGCGTATGAGAAATCGGGGGACGCAAGCATCCCCCAAACCGGTTCGTCGGTATTCGTCACGGCACTCCGTGACAAGTGTCGCAGGCACTCCTCTTCGCCACCATCAGTGGCATCGTCGAGGTCTGTCCCCCTTGGGGAACAGCAGATGACATGCTGTTAGGCACTTTATCCGTTAGCAACCGGGATCATCTGGTTCGTTCGTGCAATTGATCGAAATGAACATCATTTTGAGCAATTTCGTATTACGTTCGCGATGTTTTAATCGCAAACGGGATACAGAAGTACGGCATGCACCTCTCTGCCACCATCGGTGGCATCGTCGAGGAATCCACAGTAAAGTAGATGATCGTGTGAAAGATCGCAGCAACCAGATAATGATAAAATATAATCTTCTATTAAAAAAGCAAGTAAAAATAAAACGGAGGGGTGTGGCAGACACACCCCTCCTGACCGCCGGTTCGTTTCGTGGTTTTCAGGGAATTGAAATTTTCCCTGAAAATCCAACACCCGTTGCCTTCCTTCCCAGGCGACGAGCGTGTTGAGACACTATGCTGAAACTTCCCTCCGCCACCATCGGTGGCATCGTCGAGAAATCCGTACAGAGCACGGATGACCCTCCATAGGATCGCAGCAACCGACAGACGAATGATCGATGCAATCCGAGGATTGCGGTCTGGTTCGTGCGCTCCGTATGACAAATACAAACTGTTTTGTCATACTGAACTTGTGCAGGACATCGTACCAACAAGATAGTGACGCCCGGCACTCCTCTCCGCCACCATCGGTGGCATCGTCGAGGAATCCACTGTGAAGCGGATGATCCTTCATAGGATCGCAGCAACCAGATAGTGATACTATATAATTTTATAAATAAATGTCAAACGATCTCATCGTTCTTTAGCCACTTCAATCTCTTCCGGCCCTCCGCTCACTACCGCTTTGATACGCCTGACTCCTGCAGATGAACTCTCTTCTTTCTGAATCATGAACTTCCCGAGGACGCCGGTATGCGACACATGCGGTCCACCGCAGATCTCTTTACTAAACACAGCCCCGTCTCCGACTTTCCCCGAACCAGATGTCATTCCTGCAGGGTCGCCCATGGTGTACACTTTCACATCGCTGCCGTAGCGGTCGTCAAACACGCCGATCGCCCCTTCTTCTTTGGCACCATCGACGGTGCTCATGTGATAACTCACAGGCAGATCAGCTTTGATCGCTTCGTTCACGAGGTCTTCCACTAACTTGATCTGATCGGGGGACATTTTATCCCCATGATTGAAATCGAACCGGAGTCTCTCGGCCGTGATGTTACTTCCTTTCTGCATCACGTGGTTCCCAAGAACTCGATGGAGTGCGGCATTGAGCAGGTGGGTGGCGGTGTGCAGCTTGGTCGTCTCGGCGCTGTTATCAGCTAAGCCTCCTTTAAATTTATGCTCAGCACCTGCGCGTGAAAGGCTCTGGTGAGCGGCAAAAGCTGTATTAAATCCTTGTTCATCAACAGTCAGCCCTTGTTCGGCTGCCATCTCTTTAGTCAGCTCCAGCGGAAAGCCGTACGTGTCATATAAATGGAAGGCTGTTTGGCCGTCGATATGTGTATCGCTGAGTTCCTCCGTAATCTTGGAGAATCGTTTGAGCCCTTCATGGAGCGTTTTTCCGAACTGTTGCTCCTCATGATTGAGGGTTTCATAGATCGACTTTTCCTTATCATTTAGGGCTCCGTAGATATGTCCGTACTGTGCGATAACTTCCTTGGCGATCGTCGCAGTGAATGTGCCCGTCGCTTCGATCCCAAGCGCGCGTGCCGAACGAATCGCACGGCGGATGATTCGGCGAAGGACGTATGCCTGGTCGACATTTCCCGGCGTCACGCCATCGGCGATCATGAATACAGACGCCTTTAGGTGATCCGTGATGATGCGTTGATGACGTACCGTTGTAGCGCTGCGGCCAGGAACCCGTTCGACAAGCTCAGGGGAACTGGCAGCGCTAAGTGTGCGGATCTTCTCCATAATCGGCTTCATCCGATCCGTCTCATACACATTGCTCACTCCTTGTAATACTGCAGCAACACGCTCCAACCCCATACCGGTATCCACGTTCTGTTTAGCCAGTGGGACAAATGTTCCATCTTCCTTCTTATTATATTGCATGAAGACGTCGTTCCAGATTTCCATCCACTCAGCATCATGAGTCGCCGGGTTCCCAGTAGGTTCGCCCTCTCCCACCCAGTAAAACATTTCGGTATCCGGGCCGCAGGGGCCTGTCATGCCGGCCGGACCCCACCAGTTTTTTTTACTTTCAACGACTCCTCCTTCTAAAAATCCGATCCGTTCTTCCGGGATACCTACCTTTTTCCAAATTTCCGCTGATTCAGTATCTCGTGGGAGGTCTGGGAATCGGAGGTCCCCGTCGAAACAGGTAACAGCTAATTTCTCGATGGGGATTTCAAGGACCTTTGTCAAAAAATTAAAACTCATCTGAATGGCTCCTTCTTTAAAGTAATCACCGAGGCTCCAGTTGCCCATCATTTCAAACATGGTCAGGTGTGACGCATCCCCGACTTCATCAATATCTCCCGTACGGATGCAACGCTGGGCATCGGTCAGTCTCGTTCCTTTGGGGTGCGTTTCACCCATTAAATAGGGGACAAGTGGGTGCATGCCGGCGGTTGTAAACAGCACCGTCGGGTCATTTTCCGGGACAAGTGGCGCACCGGGGATCACCGCGTGACCGTTCTCCACAAAGAAATCGAGGTAGGCTTGTCGGAGTTGGTCGGTTGTGAATCTTTTCATGGATGAGAAGATTAGCAGCTATTTCTTTGGCAAAACAGCACCTTGCATTCATCTGTTTTTGGGGTGCATTCATACTCTAAAACTCGCTCAAAATAGCCTTTCCTGCTATAATAACTGGAAACCTTTTATGAACATCCATAACCCTTCACGGCAGTTTTGGAAGACGATGCGCTTAGTCGCAGCTCCGTTCACGATTGTCTTTGTAACAGTGTCTTTAGGGGTGATGTTTCATTTTCAGGGACAACATATTGCCGAGGAGCAATTGCGCCTGCGTCTCCAAAGCACTGTGTCCATCGCCGCTCTCGCCATCGATCCTGTGTCGGTAGAACGCGTGTATCGCGAGAAGGATACGCAGTCCGCTGCCTACCGTAGGCTTGTTTTGCAGTTGGAATCTATCCGCGCACTTTCCCCCGGGATACGGTTTGCCTATATCATGCGGAAAACCTCCGACCCCCTGACACTTTCGTTTGTGGCGGATGCGGACGGACTCTTACCCGACAGTGAACTCGATACAAATGGAAACGGGATCGTTGAGGATGACGAGGTACCGGGAATGCCAGGCGAACCGTATCCTATCGAAGATATTCCGACACTTCAGAACGAAGCATTTGTGCGACCGGTGGTAGCGGAGGAGATAATCGTAGACCAGTGGGGAAGGCTGGTTTCTGCATTCGCTCCTATTACAAATGAACAGGGGGCGGTCATTGCGATTCTGGGCATCGATATGGAAGCCGATGCATTCTTCCAGGCAATCAGCACAACTTTTTCGCTGGTTTCGGTGTTGCTGCTTACGCTTGTCGGAGCATTGCTCGCACTCTACGTCGTCATGGTCACTCGTGAGCGCACTGTGGATTCACTTCGTCAGCTTGATACCGAACGCACGGCACTGTTGGACCTCGCCACCCATCAGCTTGGCATGCCACTTGCAACTTTCCGCTGGTGGCTGGAGATCTTACGCGAACGCGATAACGGCAAATTCTGTAAACGCGGAGACATCTGCGATCAGCTCCAGGAGGGAATCGATCGCATGGATAGCATCATCCAAGGACTGCAGCAGGCAGGCAAACTTCAGGCATTCGATACGAGTATCGAATTAAGCAGCAGCTCCATCGGAGCGGTTACGCGAGCGGTCATCAAGGATCTTTCAAAAACGTACAACCTGCGCAGGCAGAAGATTGTTCTGAATATCCCCCGTGATCTGCCCAAAGTGAAGCTGGATGAAAAGCTTTGTTCGGGAATGCTCCGAGAGTTGATTGAAAACGCATCGTGGTATTCGCCCAAAAATTCCACGGTCTATATGTCCGCTACTGCCGTTCGCGGGGGAATTGAAATCCAGATTCAAGACCGGGGCTATGGTATCCCCAAGGCCGAATTGCCCCGTATCTTCGAGCAGTTCAAGCGGGGGTCCAACGCGACACGCTATAAGCCCGCCGGCAACGGACTCGGTCTCTACATTGTGAAGCGTATTGTTCAACGTGCACGCGGCCGTATTTCGATTGCGAGTGAACTCGGTAAAGGAACGACTCTGACTCTTTTCCTTCGTCAAGCAGCATGACCACACGCACACACCTTTCCCACTGGCCCGTTGTCCTGTTGTCCGGGTGTGTCGGTCTCATCATCGTGTTTATCGGCGTGAGTTTTTACGCACGGTCCCAGAGTGTGCTTGCAGAGCAGCTTCGCGGAAGGCTCGTAGCCATCGCGGGCGCCGCCGCGCTCTCCGTCGACGGAGACGCACTGGACCATATCCGCGGCATAGAAGATAGCAACAGCCCCGCCTACCGTATGCTCGTTGAACGCTTGCAAAAACTCCGCACCGAAACCGACATGCGTTTCGTGTACGTGCTTCGTCGTACCGCTGACCCGATGGTTCTTGAATTCGTCGGTGATGCAGATGCAGCACTTTCATTTGCCGAGCTTGATACAAACCAAAACAGAGCAATCGACCCCGATGAAGAAGCCGCAGAGCCCGGTGAGCTCTACAATATTTCCGAAGTACCGATGCTTCAAAACGAGGCATTTGATCACCCGGTTGCCGATCAGGAAACCACCGTCGATCAATGGGGGACGCTGGTCTCCGGTTATGCACCCATCCGTCGCAGCGACGGAAGCGTCAGTGGGGTACTGGGTATCGACATGTATGCCGATGAGTTTGATCGCATGTCCCGCAGCATCTTCTCGCCACAGGCCTTGGCTATCGTGCTCATTGCCGCGTTTGGTATTGCCGGAGGCGTCGGGTTCATATGGGAACTGCGCAGAGTGCAGATGCTCAAGCGCATCAACAGCGAACGTTCGGGACTTCTTCGACTCACCTTCCATCAGCTGGGTGAACCCTTGACGATCATGAAGTGGTCGCTCGAGACGCTGCGCGAAGAGACCGCAAGCCCGGAACTGAAGAAGCTCGTCGAAGAACACGTTGTATGTATGGATGAAGGGCTAGGACGTCTCAACAGTATTATCGATACGTTGCAGCTTGCCGAGAAAGTTGACCTCAACACGCTTGAGTATTTGCCGATCCCGGCATCGCTCAATGCGCTCATCGATAACGCCGTCGATGAATGGCATTCGAGTCTGCAGAGTCGCAAGCAGACAATCAACATTGATATGGGTGAAGATGTCATGATTCCGATGGATAAGACGCTCCTCCCCCTCGTAATGCGCCAGATTCTCGTCAACGCGATCGAGTATTCACCCGATGGGACTGAGATTAATATCCGCGTGCGCCCGGGCAGGACGACGGTCGAGATTGTCGTCATCGATAAGGGTTGCGGTATCCCGGCTAAAGATATCGAGCATCTCTTCGAAAAATATCGTCGTGCAGGCAACGCGCATCTGCAAAAGCCGGATGGAAACGGCCTTGGTCTCTACATTGCCAAAGGCATCATCCAAAAAGCAGGTGGTTCTATTTGGGTCGAAAGCAAAGAGAACCAGGGGACGCAGGTACACTTTACGCTCCCGATGTAGGGTCCATAGCCATACGTCGAAGCAATGTGATGCCTATCAATGTGAGACGTATTACGCAACGTTTTTGCAGACATATTTCCCTCGTTTTGTTTGTAAGAGAGTCATAGAGTCCCCGTCTCACATGGCATACGCGGTTACCCTGCGCACTTGTATTTCTTCCCTCTTTTTCTATGAAGTTCACGCAACGTGTTATCAGTACGCTCGCCATCGGTTCTATGGCGCTTAGTGCCACACCGGCATTCGCAACCTCTCTCGGCGTCGGAGCGTCCGGCGGAGTTTCTGTTGCAAACAGTCATAGAGGTGAAGTCGACAGTCATAGCAAAGCAGATGTACATGCCTCCTCATCTGTGAAGTTCGGCGCTTTCACAAAGGTCGATCATGGCAAGGATGACGGTGACGACAACGGCAAACGTCGTTGGTATGGCAGCGGTTCCACAGCCACGAACACCGGTGCAGTCGTAGCACGTCTGGATAACAAAATAGATAAGTCCCTTTCTCTCACCGCACGCATCGTTGCTGCATTCTCCAAAAAAGTCTGTGCCGTCCTTGGTAACAGAAACGGTACATCGCTTACTGCCTGTATGGCCGAGCAGAAGGCCAAGATCAAAGCTGCTTTCAGCCTTAAGCTGGATGCTGCGTTCGGGAACTAAGAATGTTGTGAGTGAGAGCAAGCCCCTGGCCGATGAGGTTGGGGGCTTGTTTGAGTTTGGAGCGATATACGCGTTGGTGGATTCGATGATGAGTATGTTAAATTCGATGATGAAGAGTCTTGGTTGTATGTTTGGAGGGTGTAAGGAGTGAGTGGCGATGCCTGTATTAAGAGGTTGTACATGTAAAAGGGCCTATTTGACGATTCTGTCTAAAAATGAGCTATGTACTTCAAAGAATCCTTTGATATTATACCCAGCAGGGTATAGAATATATGAACGTCTTTCTTCTTCCATGTTCGGCTCATCCTGCTGCGTTTAAGAGCGTTTTGGATAGTTTGGTCGATAATGAGGACGAAGACACTCTTGCCCGTATCATCACCACCATCAAGCATGTTGCCGATTACGGAGGTCATCCACATGAACCAGCTTCTAGGCGTCTCAAAGGTGTAGACATGTGTGAAATTCGTTCGAAGTATCATCACGAAGAGCTGATTAGAATCTATTACTACACAGACAAAAATGCAGGAAAAATGTTTCTTCTGAATTGCATCATTAAGCCTGACGGATCGAACAACGCATCAATGTACGAAGGGAAATCTGGAAAAAAGATAGAAAAGGAATTGCAGGAGTCTATCATCATCGCAGTTACTCTAAAGACAGAGTACCCTTCCAATCATTCATCCTATGAACCCTTCTCAATCTAGTAGGCTCACGAAAATTATCCAATTGGATAGCTTCAAAGATAAGGCCGTATATCATAGGCGGATGATATTGCTTGCAGAAAAAATTTTTGGACGCAGAAAGGATTTAAATATATCTCAGGAAGAATTAGCAGATAAAGCGGATTCCACTCAAAGAATTATCAGTCAGTTAGAAAACGCGGAGTATTTGCCGGAGAATGGAATAGGAATAGAATTATATGACAAGCTTTCTCATGCTTTTGAGATCGATAGAGATTATTTATTGTCAGATAAGATTGATCGAAGAACTTTTGAATTATTTGCTTATATTGGTACTCAATTAAATTGGCAGTGGGACAAAATGCAATTTATGAAATTGCCGTACTTTGTTGATTTAAATATTGCTACAAAACATGGATTTCAAATATCTAATTTTAATTATATTAGATATGAGTTTGGCCCTTTTGATAAAAACATATATGTGTACAGGACTTTATTTGAGAACAACAAATTTCAGGTAAAATTTTCTTATATTGAAGATTTTTTACCTGAAATTAAGGAAACACTGGATTCTTTACCGGCAAGTAATGGCGAAAAGTTGAAGAAGCTTTCCTATGAAACTGAGCCTATGAAAAGACTGAATGCCAAGCTTGGGGGTAAGGAGGGATGGGGGCAGAAGCTCATCCTAAATAATTTCTGAGTACTATCATATTTTTATGAGGTGCATCTTAATGAAGCTTCCATGTATTAGTCTTTAGGAAAATGAAAAAATCTGGTTTTTTGTTTCCAAATCTCCCGATTACGAAGACCCCGGCCATGGATTAAGCGTAGCCGAAGGAATTTTCTATGCTGAAAATCCCGAAACGGGAGATCCTCCACGAGATCAGCCAAAGCCCGATGCTGTCAGAGTGCTGGGAGCCAGTCAAAAAGTTCTCACATGGTACGCATGGCCCGTAGGTTGGGACACACAGCAGACTCAATTCGGATTCAGAGCACCACTCGAACATCCGGATTTTCACGCAATAAGCGCCGCAGGTCCTACTTCCAATGAGCCGCTGACGGCAGAGGCCATCGAAGGGTTTCTGGAAATGACTCGAACGTTTGAGTTGATCAAATAAGAGTCAGACCGTGGTACAAACGGCGAAAAAGCAGTTACCCATCTCATATTCCGATTCAGTGTGTATTCTGAATGGTTTTTTCCTTCATATGCTTCAACTCTACCACCAAAATAAAACTGACAATTACCAGCAGGAACCACGAACCGATAATGCGGAAGTGTACGGCCTTCCATGCGCTTTCTTGATGAATGTACTGCCACGCGCCGAGCGACGTTGCAATGTTCTCTGCTATCCAAATAAAGAAGCAAACAAGAAGAAACGAGAGGACTACAGGCATGTAACGCCTACGGATCGTAAAGAAAGAAACGCTCGTTTTATAAAACACAATGAAAAGTGCGGGGATGATGATCCAGCGAAGATCGGGAATATACTCATTTGTGAAAAAATTCAGATAGATCGCTGCACCTACGATGGTTGTTAGAATGCGACTCGGCCAGGCATGCAGATCTGTGCGAAAGTATCGCCATGACTGCGTCATAAAACTTGCAACGCTTGCGTACATGAATCCGCTGAAGAGGGGAACGCCCAAGACTTTTGTATAGGCGAATGTCGGGTACGACCATGCCCCATGTCCCACCTTGTGAATTTCCATCACCAGACCCAGGAGATGGAAGAGGCAAATGATTTTCAATTCATCACGCGTCTCCAGTCCTATGAAATACATGAACGCCTGCATGCACAAGCATGCGATAAGGAGCAGGTCGTATCGTGGAAGAACCGTCGACTCGTATCCCTGCGTAGCTAGGAGTATGGCAAAAATGAAGACGGGAAACAGGCAAGATAGTGCGTTCTTCGTCCCAAATACGAGGAGCTCCTGCATAAAACGTCTCACACGCGAGTGAGTCGGCTCCTGCTGGAGGGATCGTTCGAGCCACGTTGAAACAGCGGTCTGCATGTCGCTAGAGGATAGCGGGGGATGAGGGAGCTGCAAGGAAAGAGTGGCTTTCCACCCTCGATCGTGAACTCGGGGTCGAACGGTGGAAAGGATTAGGAACGACTGTCTAGTATTTAGCTACAAAAGCTTAAATTTGGTCTTATTTAGGCATTTAGAGAGTGTAATCAATTAAGTGTAAGTTTTATTGAATGTTAGCAAATAGAAGCCTATAATTAGTAGTACTTACTCCCTGTTCGACACGCCGCAAGGCCTCGACCAGGGTTATTTTTTATGCGAAAATAGGATTATGCGAATAGAGCCTAATCCAAAGAAAGCAGTTGTTTTCATTGATGGCCAGAATCTTTATCGCTGTGCTAAGGATGCTTTTGGACATTTTTACCCGAATTATGATGTAAAAAAATTGTCGGAACACATATGCCAAGATAAAGGTTGGGAACTCAAGCAAATACGCTTTTACACGGGAGTCCCCGATCCAACTGATAATGCGCTTTGGCATCAGTTTTGGTCTGCAAAATTGGCATATTTGGGAAAAATCGGAGTCCATGTTTACTCTCGAAGTCTGAGGTATAGAAACGAAGTTTTACAGTTGCCGGATGGAACGTCAAAAACTCTCCTTGTTGGAAGGGAGAAAGGAATTGATGTTCGTATTGCATTAGATATTGTTCGACTAGCACATCGACGCGATTACGATGTAGCTGTTGTATTTAGTCAGGATCAAGATTTATCTGAAGCGGCAGATGAGGTAAAGGTGATATCCAATGAGCAGGACCGATGGATAAAAATCGCGTCAGCTTTTCCTATTAGTCCAACTTCAAAAAATACTCGAGGTATTAATGGTGCTGAATGGATAAAAATAGACCGCGCAACCTATGACACATGTATTGATCCAAGAGATTACAGAAACACGCAGTCTTAATATGGTGGAGATGCTGGAGAAAAGTTTACACCATCTTGAACAGCGTATTTTTGGCTGGGCGGAGCAGATTGTGACGCTCACCCCACCCCACCTCACTATATCTTGATGATGGAATGGATCCGAAGTCGGTGGAACTAGATTTCTCAGCTGATTTCTGATTAGTATGTTTTTAAATATTCACAGGTGTAGCCACGGCGGAGGAGCCAACTGGGGTTTTTCAATCCAATCTTCTAGCGCATCCTCAACAACTTTGTTTGCAACGGGGTCTGTATGGTGACACAGGCATGCAGAAGAATAGTCATTTATTGCTTCCATTAGAAAATCTTTTACATCCTGCTCTTTTATCAAAAAATTAGGTCTATTCCAATGATCACCTAATTTACTACCCCATGCCCCGCGTTCAAGCGCCGCAGCGCGAGACGCGGTTCCTTCCGGCTTCATCACCCTGAACAGCAACCTGCTATGCTTGGCCTA
>JAYUSS010000152.1:0-2987 GCA_043755535.1 Candidatus Peregrinibacteria bacterium
GCATTCGGTTGAATGCGGAAAGACTGAAGAGGCGCGGAAACTTGGCGCTGTTGAACAGGAACTAGTTACACCATTTTAAGGATGAGACATCATGGAAGAGTTAGCAATTGACAAGCGTATTCAGCAAGCACTGAACCCACTCACCCACGAGGAGTTCAAGATTCTTGAGCAGAACTGCATTGCGGACGGTGCAATCCGTGAGTCGATCAAGCTGTGGGGCTCCACCGGAATGATCGTCGACGGCCACAATCGCTACAAGATTGCAAAGAAGCACGACCTACCGTACCTCACCGAAGAACTGGACTTCCCGTCTATCGACGAAGTGATTCTCTGGGTGCACAAGAACCAGCTTGGTCGGCGTAACATCCACGGCGCAGCAGTAATGTCAGCCCGCGCCAACATTGCCCGCTCCCTTGATGACGGGAAAAAGAAAAGGGGCGTGATCCAGCAAGAGGTTGCGGACGTTACGGGCGTTACAACTCGACAGATTCGAAGAGACATAAAGGCTGAACAAACCGTCAGCCGATTGCCAGCAGACATCCAAGAGAGAATCAACAGTTCCGATTTGGTTGCTCGCCATGAAGACATCGAGACATTCGCGGAACTTCCGAAGGCTGAAATCGAAAAGGTCTGCGAACAACTGCGCAAGGACAAGTCGCTAGGGCTGCATGAGGTTCTCCCTAAAAAGGAGAAAAAGAAGCACAATCTAAGCGAGCAGGACTTGGCGATTGTCGACCAGCACTGGGATAAGGAAGTTGCCATGCTCGTGCATCGCGGCACACTGAAGCCAACGACCGGCGAGATTGCAAAGCTAATGGGCATGCGGCCAGAGAAGCGGCAGTGTGTGTTCGATATGATCTGCGGTAACGCAAGTATCACCACAGTAACTGAAGCTATCCGCTCGCTCCCAGGCAATGAAGCCAAGAAGGATCCGTCGCTGGAGATTGCGAAGAAGAGGGATCAGGCGGTTCAAACTGTTGACAAACTGATTCGGATAGCGGACGACGTTGCTTCACTGCAAGGCAAGACGAACACAAAACCGCACGAAGCGATGATAGATTCGTTAAAAGTTATTAGGAAGCACTTCTCTATCTGAGAGGAAGTGTATAAACTGTACTTGTTACGACTACGAAACTGCGCTGGCGTGAGTTACCGATTCAATTCGGAGTGGTTGGTTCGATTCCTTCGGTAGTCGTGACAGTTTAGAACACAAAGGAGATTGGTATGGCGATGTTTAGAAAGAAACCGATTGTGATCGAAGCGGTTCAATTGTTGGACTCAGCCTTTGATGGCGATCATCCAAACGACGAGCACGTTATTGGCGTGGTTTACGACCTAGTGAAAAGGATTGCGATAATCCATACACTCGAAGGCACGATGACGGCAAGCATTGGCGACTGGATAATTCGCGGCGTTAAGGGCGAACTGTACCCATGCAAGCCAGATATTTTTGAGGCGACATACGAACGGCATTCAGCTTAGGACATCATGTCCTAACTTTTCAAAAGGAGATACCGATGTTTAGCTCTGCTGATCTGAATGAGATGGGACGTGGTTGCACTACAGTGATAATCATCTTTGTCATTGCGATTGCGGCAGTGTTCTTTGGATTTGGTTGGTTTGCATCCAGCGCAGTCAAACCAGTGGGTGTCGCCGAAGAACCCGCACTAAAGTACGGCGACTTCGTGATCGTCACATCTGGTTTCTTTGAGGGGGCGAAAGGCTACGTTGCCGACTACAGTTTGAAGCTCGGTGTCGCCAGCGAACCGCCAGCGATGAAGTATGAAGTGCACTTTCATAAACTCCCAGAAGGTATTCCAGACATGAGCAATCCACCCGAAGTAGAGTACTTCACTGCGGATCAGATTCGTTTGGTTCCAGTCTACGGGCCACTTAAAGGGGATACTTTCAAATGATTTCCTGTATCTGCGGTGGGGTTATTGAGGCTGCTATAGCCTGCGTCTGCTTGGGTGTACTTGGAATTTGCAGCGCGGTTTGCCGCTGCTTTCGTTGTCGAAAAGGAAGTCGCCATGTTTGTAATTGCTCTAGCTCTAATCGTCGGTAGTGGATCGGGCATAGCTGCGCCACCCCAACGCTACGACTTGATAGAAGTCAACAGCGTCTACTAAGAGGACGGCAAGCTATCGTACACGCAGGTGCTATTTCGCGATTGGTCACCAGACTACCGGCGGTATCACACTATGGCGTGGATGCTACCCAGAGAACCAAGCGAGCACCCAGTTAAGTCTGGCCAAAAGTGGATTGTAAAGTGGTCATTTGGCCAGATATCCTTTCACATCGAGGCCAAGATGTACCGGGAAACTGAAACACTCGGCGACCCAGAACGGTACGAGCGTAAGTTTCTTTTCGATGAGAAGTTGAGAACTCCACTTGTGGGCAGGAAGCACTAAGATGCGGCACATACACCCTATTAGCGGCAAGGACTCTCTAGCAAGCGCACTAATTATGCGCAAGCTTGAGCCTGAATTGCCGATGGAATATGTCTGGCACGACACTGGGTGGGAACTCCCTGAAGTCCACGAATGGATAACCAGCGTCGAAAAGTGGATGAATATAAGTATCATTAAGTGCGGCGATGACCTCACAGAGATCGTAGCAGAAGAGGGGTTACTTCCATCGCCGGTTCGCAGGTTCTGCACTAGGCTGGCAAAGATTAAGCCAATGCAGGAGTTCGTCGGGAGCCATCCATACACTCTGTATCTAGGGTTAAGGGCCGATGAAGACGACCGAATTGCGGGTCTAGCAAAATCCAAGTGGGAGCAACACAGATTCCCACTTAAAGAGCAAGGGATGGCATTCACTGACGTATGGAAAATGGTTTCTGAGTCTGGGATGCTTCCTCCGCAATTCTTCTGGCAATGGATGTTCGATAGGGTTCACCAGCTAGGAGGCAAGCGACCAGAAGGAATGCCGGATTGGGAATGGTTCCCGTTGTTTGCGGGGAGAAGCAGGCCAAACTGCGATAG
>JAYUSS010000153.1:0-2983 GCA_043755535.1 Candidatus Peregrinibacteria bacterium
TCTCGACGGGAACACACCCGTCGGCCGTACTTATAATGACGCCGGCCAATTGCTCACCGAAAGCCGGGATGGAGCCACTGTTTCGCGCCTTTATGATAATTTGCACCGGTTGACGACCGTCTTTGCCTACGGACCCAGTTTCTCCCTCCCGGATACGCTCTACGGGTACGACGGAGCTTCCCGGCTCAACGCCGTTTCATCGGGTGCGGACGTTGTGAGTTATGCCTTCGCGCCTGATTCATCACTCATGGCAACACGCGCATCCAGCCGTTCGGGAGTTCCCAAGGAGAGCGTAACAATCTTTTACGACAAATTAAACCGAGTTCAACAAACGCAAGCAACTCACGGGCAGATAGGAAGATATGGCCTGTATGGTTACAATGCCGCCAGCCAGGTCGTGAGAAAACACCCGGAAAACGAACAGGATTACTACAGTTACACGTATGATTCTCTTGGCCAGCTAACGGAGCAAAAATACAATGTCTTTACGACTGGAGCGGGTTATGGAGCTGTTCCGGGCACTCAACTCCAATATCAATTCGACTCGATTGGCAATCGGAAGGTGGCGACAATGGGCGGTGGTTCACGGCAGTCTTCCTACGTCGTCAATTCCCTTAATGAGTATTCGTCACGCACCTACATCGGTGTCATTGACGTATCCGTCGCGGGTGATGCGGCTGACGTCAATGACGCGCCCGCCACCAGACTGGGGAGTTTTATCGAGCGCTTGTATGCGTCTGTGACGGTTCCCAATGCGAGCGGCGGAGTCGAAGCACTCTTTACTGTTGCCGTGGATCCAATGGGGGCGGCTCCTCCATATACCTACTCATATACGGAATTAGTGCCTCCTTTGACCGAGATATTTGCCTCCGACTCAGACGGCAACACGGTCACCAATGGGCTTTGGATATGCGATTGGGGCGAGGACAACCAGCTGAGTGGGATGTTGAGCCGGCTTCCGGCGGTACCGAACACTCTCGCTTCGTTAAGTTTTACTTACGACCACCAGGGTCGTCGCATACGCAAGACACGATGGATGTGGAATGCGACGGGCACAGCAACCGAGTTGGGAAACAGTACCCTATACGTCTATGATGGATGGAACCTCCTGGCTGAATTACTCGAAGCGGGCGGCAACGTATCCCTGATTCGCTCTTACGGCTGGGGCCGGGATTTGAGCGGCACACTGGCCGGGGCTGGTGGCGTGGGCGGGCTGGCTTTCATGCGGGACCATATGTTCGAACCATTTGCCACACCGACGTATTACTACTCCTACGATCACAATGGCAATGTAATGACGCTCATCCGGGGCGACACCGCCACTCCCGATGTGGCGGGCCTCTACGAGTATGGGCCCTTTGGCGAATCGCAACTCAGGCAAGGCATTGTGGGTCAGGACAACCCATTCCGCTTTTCCACCAAGTATTTCGACGAGGAAACCGGCCTCTACTATTACGGCTACCGTTTCTACGATCCAAGCACAGGGAGGTGGTTGAGCAGAGATCCTATAGCAGAGAAGGGAGGAATAAGCCTTTACACGCTGCTTCAAAATGATGGTATAAATCGCATTGACGCCTTGGGACTATACGAGTTTCAATTTGATAAGTGGCAGGGCTTCACAAAGGAGGAACGAAAGCTGGTAAATGTTGCCATTGACAAGGTTGGTGCTAGGGCAAAGGCGCTATTGCCACAGTTCGATGCAGAGATCAAGAGGCTGAAAGAGTCTGGATGTACGAAGGCGTGCATGAAAGACGTCATCAAGGGGCTTGAAGAAGCCAAACGGATCACCAAGCGCATCGCAGACGGCGCGGCATCTACGTCTGAGAACCTTGAAATTGAGAGCAAGGATTTGAGTGGCGATTCTGCAAGACTGGAGGCTATCTACGCTGGTGGAGGGACACTCATCGGATACGATCCAATACTGCAACTCAACATGGGATCGAAGAACAACTGGAAAACTGCTGGCGATTTGCATGAAACCGTGTTTCATGAATTGAGTCATATTTATGGCACAGAAGATGACGACTCGGAAGGCCCCTACCACAATGCACATGAATTTGAAAGACTATTCAATAATGATGTCTCTAAATGGCCAGAACACATTCGCCAGTTGGAAAAGTGTGACAAGACCGTGCTGCCGCCAAGACCAAAAAAGAATAAATGATGCAATCCACCGTGAAACGTACGCTTGCTTGGGCTGCTCTTGGGGCCTTGGTAATTGCAGTATCCGTAGCGCTGACATCGCTTTGGATTCCAAGAATTTTAGGTGTTGAGAAGTCTTGGGATCTGCGAACTGGCACAGTCGAATACAGGCAATACATCTGTGGTTTTTTAATGGATAAAAAGGTTGAATTAACCGGACTTGAAGGAGTGTTGGACTCTGTCACAAATCGCATCTTGTCAGAGTCCAATGTCCTTCTCTTTGAGCGCTCGATTCTTCAGCCGGGTCGCGAAGGTCGCTGGGGAAAGGTGCTCCACTACTCACTGAGGATTCGCGAATTAGCTCCAGCGCAAAACTCTCAACAGGCTCATAAATTGGTTAAGCTGATTGACACATGCGATATCGCAGGCTTAAAGGAGTGGGATCAAGCGGACCGTAAGAACAAATGACGTAATGGCCATATTTGGATTAAATTTTGAATGGAATAAACTTAATGTGATTTCGATGAATTGTCGTTGTAAGGCGTGGAACTTGTTGATGAGTGTAATCTTCGCTGGGTATTTAGTCATCCGCGTGGATGCGGATGGGCGCTCGGTGGACCCAAAGTCGAGACTTATCGCCATAGTCCTGACTAATCCGAACAAACCGCGCTTGATTATCGAGGACTCTGAGGTTGCAGGTTGGAACGCCATAACCAACAAGTTTGCGAGCAATACAGTCCGATTGTAAGCGTCACGCGGAGCGCCGCTTGACAGGGGAACGGAGGATTTAGCGTAGAGGTCAGAGAGGAATGCTCTGACGGTTATGATGCGGCTGCTCGTT